>JAOZRC010000176.1 GCA_029940345.1 Desulfobacterales bacterium | reverse complement strand
AAAGAATGCCTATTTTTCATCAGCCGATTGAAGCATACTATGCAATAACACATTTGCTCCGGCTTCACAATCTTTCCATTCAGTGTTTTCCACTTCAACATGGCTGCGCCCGCCGATGCTGGGGACGAAAATCATTGCGGCAGGGGCGATTTGGTTCATGTAACTGGCATCATGGCCGGCACCGCTGATCATATAAAGACTGGGGTAGCCTAGCATGTCGGCATTATCCAGAACGCGCTGCACCAGGTTTTTATCAAACGGTGAATGTTCCACGCGCCAGGTTTCTTCGATACGAATCGGGCAGCCGCGCGCCTGGGCAAGGGACTCAAAATCCTTGCGAAGCAGATTCCAGGCATTTATTGCCAGATCATCATCCCAGGAGCGAATATCCACTGTAAAATGCACCTTATCCGGTATGATATTGCGGGAGTTGGGATAGTTTTGAATCTCGCCTACTGTTGCCACCATATTGCCGCCCATGCGTTCGGGAAGAGCGTTGACTTTAAGAATCATCTCGGCGGCGGCGCATAGGGCGTCATGACGTCCTTCCATTGGCGTCGGTCCCACCTGGTTGGCTTCGCCTTCCAAATAAACGTCATACCAATGCAAACAAAGAATCCCCTTGGGAGCGCCGATGATTTTATGTTCTCTTTCCAGCATCGGGCCTTGCTCAATGTGGAGTTCATAGTAAGTATGAAGCGGCCATTTTTTGGCAGGTGCCGCGCCTTTGTAACCGATGCGGATCAATTCATCTTCAAATCGAATTCCGTTAATATCCGTCCGGTCATACGCCCAATCGCGATCAAGCGCGCCGGCCCAGACACCGGAAGAAACCATGGCCGGGGCAAAGCGCGAGCCTTCCTCATTGGTCCAATCTACGATCACCAGGGGACGCTCGGTGCGAATATCATTTTCATCAAGCGTGCGCAACACTTCCAGCACGGTCATCACACCGAGGGTGCCGTCAAAACGTCCGCCTTTGGGCTGGGAGTCAATATGCGACCCACTTAATACCGGCGTAAGCGCATTGTTTTTGCCAGCTCGTTTTCCGAAAATGTTGCCCATTTCGTCAATGGTGATTTCAAGATTCAGTTCTTTCAGCCATTGAACGAAAAGATCACGCGCGGCTTTGTCTTCATCGGTGAGCGTCAAGCGTTGGACGCCGCCGGCCGGTGTGGCGCCGATCTTGGCCATATCTTCCAGCGTTTGTTGCAGTCTTTTGCCATTGACTCTTAAATTTTCAGGGTTCATTTTTAATCTCCGTCATGAAAAAAATGCAACCTGTGCGGTTGCAATTATCGGTAGGGTGGGCATCGCCGGAAACCGATCTTGTATATAGCGCCTATCTTTGTCGGCGATGCCCACCAGTTTACTAAAAACCGGTGGGCAAAGGCAGTTTCTGTTAACGAAGTCTGTGGCTTTACGTTTTCATCAGATATGAATCAGGTGAGAGGAAAAACGTTGCCCACCCTACATCAGATAGCCACTGCACAGGTATTTAAAACGCCGAACTTCGGGAAGCCGCAACGTCTGTACTTATAGTCTCCTGATCAGCAACTTCCAACGCTTTAGACAGAATTTCCAAGGCTTCATCGACCTGCGCTTTGGTGATAATCAATGGTGGTGCAATGACAAGGGTGTCATACCAGGGCGCTATGTAAAGACCGTTTTGGATGGCCTGGCCGGCGATTTTGGCAGTCATTAACGGGGCGCCACTGAGTTTATCCGCTTTTACATTGAAAGGCTCTTTAGTCGCCCGGTTTTTTACGATTTCGATTCCCCAGAAATGGCCGATACCGCGGACATCCCCGATGCAGGGATGGTTATCCGCCAGTTTATACAGTTTGTTTTCCAGGTGTTCAGCGACTTCCTGGGGCAATCCGGAATCCATCAGTTTGCGGTATTCGGAAACTGCCGCCGGCACTGCGGATAATGCCAGGGGATGAAAGGCATACGTATGCCCGTGGCAGAATAAGTTATCATCGAAAAATTCGGCCACTTTTTGGGTGGTGGCGGTGATGCCCAAAGGTGTGTACGCGGAGGTGCATCCTTTGGCGGTGGTCATAATGTCCGGCGTAACGTTCCAATGTTCCATGGCAAACGCTTTGCCGGTTCGGAACCAGCCGGTCATCACTTCATCGGCGATGAGCAGCACATTGTTTTCATCACAAATTTTTCTGACCAAAGGAAAATATTCCGGCGGCGGAACGAGACGGCCGTTGGTGCCGACAATAGGCTCAACGATCATCGCGGCCACATTGCCTTCTTCTTTGATCATATAGTCCAGATAACGGGCGCATTGAACGTTACAGCCAGGGTATTCCATTGCGAACGGACAGCGGTAGCAGTAACAATCCGGGGCGAAACGGACACCGTCCACAGTATAACGAACGCGCTCCACCGGCCATCGCCGCGGGTCGCCAGTGAATGCCATGCCGGCCGGAGTGGCGCCATGATAGGAATGGTAACGTGAAATCACCTTGTAATCCGGCGCTTTGGAAAGCCGGGTCATCACCAAGGCGCCGTCATTGGCTTCGGTGCCGCTGGTGGAGAAAGACAATTTAGTCAATTCGGGAGGCATAATCGAACGCAACGCTTCGACAGCCGCCAGAGACGCCTCGGTAGTAAATATCGGGGCCACATAAGGTAATTTTTCGACTTGCTTTACAATGGCTTCGATAATGGCCTGATTTTTATGTCCCAAATTGGAACACATCAGTTGAGAAGAAAAATCAATATACGGCTTACCTTTGTCATCGTAAAAATGCACGCCTTCCGCATCAGTGACCAGCATCGGCGCCTGCCAGTTTTTCTGCCAGTTCCATGTACCGTAAGTATGTGCGGCCATTTCCTTAATTTTTGCATTCATATCTGTCATAGCATCATTCTCCTTCCTTAACTCAAGAGTGGAAAGTATTAAGTTTTAAGTTATTGCATAATCTGCGCCATGCTTAAAATTAGCTCAATTCCTTCAGTTTCTTGCAACGTCCCGTATGTTTTTTCCCCAGGACTTTCAGGACGCGACTGACTTCGGACATGGCTTTTAATTTTTTAGCCGCTTCGCCATAGTAGCGCACAGCCCGGTCTTCGAGTTGAAGCGCGGTTGCGATAGCCTGTTGAGCGTTCATGGTGTCAGCGCCTTCATAAGATTCGCAAAAGGGAGCCCTGGTAAAATCCCGAATCTGCTCCAAAATCATTTCCGTAACATTTTCACGACGCGTGCGTTGAACGTTCTGAATGTTTTTTTTTGCATCACGCACAAATTGCGCAAACAGGTCATGGCATTCAGCGCACTCCGGATTCAGGGCGGCGGCAGTGTAAAAATCTCTGTTTTGGGTTTCAATCTCCTCAGCAAAATTGAGGATACTCCCAAAATTAATTAACGGCATAGTGATCTCCTTATTGATAAAACCGGCTCTGACGAACAAAGCCGGTTTCCGGATTTATCTTAAAACCAACGTTCAATAACGACCTTGGCGTCGGTATAAAAAAGCAGCGCTTCCTGACCGTGGCCTTTGAGGTCACCAAACATGGAGTTGCCCGCTCCTCCGAAGGGGAAAAAGCTCATGGGTGCGGCAATACCAATATTGACGCCCACCATGCTTGGTTTCACCTGGTATTTAAACTTGCGCACGGCTGCGCCGTTCTGAGTATAAATACAGGCCGCATTGGCAAAATCACGTGTATTGATCAGATCAATGACTTCATCTAAATTCTTAGCCCGTATGGTGCTGACCACCGGTCCGAAAATTTCCTCACTGGCAATGGTCATATCGGGTTTGACATTATCGAAAATGGTGGGGCCCACAAAAAATCCATCAGGGCATTCCGGCACAGTGAAATTACGGCCATCCATAATCAGGTCGGCTCCTTCCGCAATCCCTTTTTCAATATAGCCTAAAACCCTTTTTTTATGCGCGGCGCTGACAACGGGTCCCATGGCGGTAAATTCCTCTAAGCCGTCGCCCACTTTCATGGCTTTGGCAGCCGCAGTAAATTTTTCTAACAGTTCATCTGCGACATCGCCAACAGGAACCAACACGGAACCGGATAGGCAGCGTTGACCGGAACAACCAAAAAAGGAGGTGATCAAAGAGGGCATGGCCGCATCCAGATCCGCATCCGGCATGATAGCTACGATGTTTTTGGCGCCGCCCAACGACTGCACGCGCTTACCGGTTTCGCCGCAACGTTGATAGATATACTTAGCGGTTGGGGTTGAACCGACAAAAGAGATTCCTTCGATATCCGGGTGGTCGAGCAGGCCATTGACAACATCGCGGGAGCCATGCACCATGTTGACAACACCTTCGGGAAGACCGACTTCATCCAGAATTTCAAAGATTTTGGTCTGCGTCATGGGTACCTGTTCTGATGGTTTAACAATAAAGGTGTTTCCGGAAACGATCGCATACGGCAAAAACCACCATGCCACCATGGCAGGAAAGTTGTAAGGTACGATGGCGGCAAAGACGCCCATGGGTTGACGATGAGCGTAACAATCAATGCCCGTGGCAATATCTTCAAGGGTGTAGCCGGTCATCAAAGTAGTAACTCCGGTGGCGTGTTCGACATTTTCGATCATGCGCCTCACTTCGCCGCGGGATTCATCAATTGCTTTGCCTTGCTCGCGGGTAAGGGTGCGGGCAATTTCTTCAAAATTTTCTTCAAAAGCATCCTTAATACGAAAAAGATAGCGGGCTCTGCTTAACGGCGGCGTTTCACGCCATCCCGGAAAAGCTTCCTTGGCCGCTTTGACCGCGAGGTCAACGTCTGCTTGCGTGCCATAAGCCACTTCGGCAATTTTTCCGCCTGTGGCCGGACACCATACATCGCCAATTGTTTCTGATTGGGATGACACCCATTCACCATTTATATAATTTTGCATTTGGGGGATAGCCATTTTCGTCTCCTTTAAATTAAACATTATAATGAACTGATACCTTATATATAGGACACCTTTAAACCCAGTCTCTGATGCTTGTCAATACAAAAAGAAGTATTCAACGAATAAAATACTTTTTGAATGTAGTTTCTACGAAAAATATAAATTATTTAAATTAAATAGATATAATACGACAATTTCTATTTGCTTTTCATTAGAATGTCAGATAATCACCTGATTTATAGATTTGGGTACGGTGTTATTGGTTAGAGATACGATAGTGAATTATCTGAAATTCTGTAAGATATTGACGTTGAAGGGGAAATTAATGTCCGGAAACAACTTGCCGTCCAAGAAAAAAAAGCTTGACCGTATTGACTGTATGATGATTGAATTGCTTCAAAAGGATGGGCGCATTTCCAATATTGATATTGCTAAAAAAATCAGTATGTCCGAAGCGACCGTCAGAACCCGTCTGAACCGGTTAATTAATGAAGAATATATCCAGATTGTCGCTGTAAGCAATCCAATGAAACTGGGTTTTAAGATTGTCGGAAGTATCCGCATTCATGTTAATCTCAAAAAGATGGATAGTATCATTATTGAACTGAAAAAATTGAAACCATTATGGTTTATTGTGCAGACAACGGGTGGCACCGGAATTGATACGGAATTTGTCGCCCGATCGCTTGACGAACTGAACAGTCTTATTTTTGAAAAGATCAATAAAATAGATGGTGTTATTCGGACAGAGACATCGTTGATGCTGAAGTATATCAAGCGGCAGTATGACTGGGGGACGGCTATTAACATTAAGCATGTGACTGAATAATTTAAGGAGTGCAAGCTTAAGCTTGCGTTGCGGGCATCACAAGCTGAAGCTTGCACTCCGGATTTGGTGCCGGAATGATAAATAATTCTGACAATTACGCCGCGATTCTTCTATCTCGTCAACCATTGCGACCCTGCCGTTTAACACCGTGGGTGCAGGCTGCCACGCGCGCGGTTTGCTGGCTTAAGGAGACAAAGGCGGTTCTTTATACATCGGTCGGAATACAGACCTATGAACTCCTGGTTTTCCTGGCACTAAAAGAAAAAATTCGTCAGAAGGTGGTGCTTCCGGCGGTAGCAGGTGCTTCGTCAGATCGTCTTCGAAAACAGGTGCAGGAACAATTTCAAACAGATGATCAACTCGTCACATTCATATCTGCAATTGGCCGTTACGATGAGGTGCCTGAAAAACTTCCGGTAATGCGCGACCGCTATATCATATCACGTGCAGGAACGCTTTTTCCCATAGCTGTGCGAGAGGGCGGCAATATGGATAAATTAATTGTCCAAAGAGAAGCCAAAGGCGTTCGTATTAATCGTCAATTCCAGACGGTTTATCAAAAACGACGCATACCGATGGCCTATCATTTGGATGAAAAGGCGCTTTTACCCAAGATTCCAGAATTTGATGAGTCCTATCTTATCCATTGGACACGGGCCTGCAATGGCCCTTGGCCTGCTGAAAAGCGCATTGACTATTACAAGGCGATTTCCCAAGCGGATGTCTACCCCCGCAACGCTTTTGATACACTTAAGAATATTCTGAGGCAAAAGTTAATATACGGATCGTCAAAGCATAAAGCGGGAAAGATTGCCAGCGTTTCATTTTCATCCCTTACACCGCGTGATATACTTCCCTTAATGCGTTGGCGTTCCAGATATAAACAGATGTATTTTGAACCGTACGGAATCGGTGTTAAAAAAGGGGATGGAATCGGTTGCGGAATTCGTCCTGTTTATTACTATCGGGGAAAAACGGCTCCGACAAACATTGAACCCTGGCTGCTTCAATCCATGGGCCGCAAAGGGGATTGGTTTAAAGAGCAGGAATTTCGTTTTCAAGGTCATTTTGATATATCCGGCTTTCCTTTGGAAAAAATGATCTGTTTTTGTCATACACATGCCGAAGCCGCTTATATCCAAAATAAATTTCAGATTAAAGCCATCGGACTTTTCAATACGACCTGAGCCTGCATGGCGGATCTGATTTCAATGTTTCCAAGTTTAGATAAATTTATGTGCTGTATTCACCTTACATCTTGCATCGTTGACAATAGCGTGTTATAAAAAGAATTAAATTTTATTTTAGCGCATACACATTTGGAAATAGTTTTGCCAAAGTGCTAAAATATTTGTCGGTCAATCCACTTATCAGCTCCTTTAACAGTTGAAGCTTTGCCCGGAGGGAGGAAGTTACAAATGAAACTTACACTAAAAAGGATTGTTTTTATATGTGCTATTATCTTGGTTGCTCCTATTTCTATTTTTGCTCAAGAAAAAGAAACCACTTTCAGCAACGCACCCGTGACTAAAAAAGGAGAAAAATGGCGCATCGGATATTATGAAGGCGGTCCGTATATCAATTACAAAAACAGTCTGATCGGAACCGTTCAGGGACTGATGGAATTGGGTTGGATTGAACGCACCGACATTCCGTTTCAAGAACCTGATAAGGAAGAAACCACCGCCCTATGGGACTGGCTGGCGACAAAAGCGAAAAGTAAATATCTCCGTTTTGTCAAAAACGCACATTACAGCGCAAATTGGGACAAAAAGGTCAGAAGCCAAGTAGCGACCGATTTGATCAAACGTCTAAAAAAAAAAGGGGGGGATATTGATTTTATAATTGCGATGGGGACCTGGGCCGGTAAGGACCTGGCTAACGATAAGCACAAGACGCCTACGATGGTATGTTCTACAACGGATGCGGTGAGTGCCGGAATTATTAAGAGTCCCGAGGATTCAGGATTCGATCATATTCATGCTCAGATAGATCCGTATCGTTTTGTGAGACAGATTCGTATTTTTCATGATTTTATTGAATTTACCAAACTGGGAATGGTGTATGAAGACACCGAGGCGGGTAGAAGTTACGCCGCCATAAAATGGGTCGAAGAAGTTGCCAAGGAACGCAAATTTAAAATCGTGAGGTGTTTTACGAAAAGTGACGGTGTAAAACCGGAAGTTGCTTCCGAAAGCGTTAAAAATTGCCTCGAAAAACTCGCCAAACAAAAAGTTGATGCCTTCTATATCACCGAACAAGGGGGGGTCTCTGGCAAAACGATCTGTGACCATGCTAAAATCATGAACGATAACCGTATTCCATCGTTTTCCCAAAAAGGGCCATCCGAAGTGGAGCGTGGATTACTGATGAGTATCGCTAAAGGGGGGTATAAATATGTAGGTCTGTTTCAGGCTAAAACAATGGCGAAAGCGTTTAACGGCGCCAAGCTAAGGCAACTGGATCAAATTCATGAAAGCCCACCCAAAATTGCCATTAATCTCGAAACAGCCGAAATTATCGAATGGGATGTGCCTCCGGATATGCTGGGAATTGCAGATGCCATCTATACAGAAATTAAAGGATGTGAATGATATTTTGGCATCCTTCATTTGTCAGTTTACACTTTGTCCCGTTAGGGACATAATATCTATAGAAAAAGGCTTAAAAGTACGATAAGTCCCGTAGGGATGAAATAGAGAAAGTGTAAACTACTTTATTAGTATTTTGAAGGATGCCGATATTTTAAAGTAAAAGCATGCTGACAGGGGTAAGGGGCACAACTTCACCGACACTTTATTTGATAACAACTTTGTTGATTAATTTTTGATAACAGTCTTGCGCCAATTTGAGTTTCCAGTCCGGTTCGAGTAATGACGGACGGATAATATCGGGAACTGTTTCAAACAAGCCTGCTAAATGCGCTTGTCGTACTGTCATCGCACGCATTTGCTCAATTTCATCTCGCGTCACGCCTCCACCGGCAATAATTTCAACGGGGCCGGCGGGTATCAATCCGTCGTGCTTAGTTGTTTTACTCATCACTGCCATCATTCCTGAAAGATAGCTGTCGGCCGATACTTGCTCAATAAGTCTGACGACATCCGGATATCCCTTGGTCTGGCACAAAGCCGCAATTAGGCCACGTTTCATCGAGGGAAGGTACTCCCCCTGATGGTAGCCGCCGATGCATACAACACCACGGGCAAATGCAATGGTCAAAAAACAGGTGAAAAGAGATGGCAGCAACTTGCGCTGTTGCAACCCTTCCAAAAGCGACTGACAGGTAAAAGGAATTTCAAAATACTTACCATCATCGGAAATTCCACATAGCATTGTGTTTGAAACGTTTGCTTTTATCAAAGCAAGCGGAATTCGACGACCTGATGCATCTATCCCCCAGAAAAAAACAGTTCCGGCATTGTGATTTGAATACGCTTGATATTCATTCGATAAATGAGGATAAACACGTCGCTTAAGCGCTTCATAGTCCCAGCATCCTTTAA
>JAOZRC010000175.1:3014-9238 GCA_029940345.1 Desulfobacterales bacterium | reverse complement strand
ACACTCTGCCCACCCTACATTAAAAAGTGTAAACCAACAAATGAAGGATGCCGAAGAACGCTATGAAAAAAAGAAATAGGCCAATCGCAAAAAGCCCTAAACCGTTTAAGCTGGTAAAATACTTCAGCCTGACCAGTCTGGCAGTGATCCTTTTAGGCGCCATCGTAATTTCAGTCGTGAACATCCATTGGATCAGAGCAATGGAGAAAAGTAAAAGTGCGGAATTTGCATCACTGCTTGTGGAAAACCTAAACCACCAAGTTTTTTATCAATTTATCTTTCCGGTAGTTTTGAAATACGGTAAAATTCAACTCAGGGAAAAAGAGCAGTTTGATCATCTGGATAAGCTTATTAAGAACACGCTGCATAGTTTTAAAGTGGATATGGTCAATATCTATGACATGAAAAACATGATCTCTTACAGCTTTGATCGAAAATTGGTGGGTTCTAAAAATTTCGACAGTCAGGGTTATAAGAATAGCCTTCAAGGTGAATCCGCTTCCGAAGTGATCTACAGCGGCAATTTTTTTGAAAACCTGGTGGGTATTCCTCAAGAAATTAAGATGGTGACCTTTGCGCCTTTACGCGCCGAACAACCGCTTTCGAACATATCCGGACCGGTGCTGGGGGTGATTGAAATCGTTCAGGATCTTTCCAAGGAGCATCGGGAAATATACCGATTCCAGATTCTCGTGATTGTGACTTCCACGATCGTTATGGGAACGCTTTTCATCGTACTTTTTTTAATCGTCAAGCGTGGCGAAAGCATTATTGACCGGCGCACGTTGGAACGCATCCGACTGAGAGAACGGCTAAACCGGGCGAAGCACTTAGCCTCACTGGGTGAAATGGCGGCAGGCATTTCACACGAAATACGCAACCCGTTGGGAATTATAATGAGTTCGGCTGATTTGTTAAGGAAAAAGACGGACGGTTCCGGTAAGTCAAACGCAATGGCGAATATTATTGTGGAAGAAGCCGACCGGCTCAATAATCTGATCACTGATTTTTTCAATTTCGCCAAACCGATGCGTCTGAACTTACAGCCCTGTCAATTGAACGAAATTATAGAAAAAAATGTCACTTTCCTAGCTGCTGAAATACGAAAACTTGGCCTGACCATTACGAAACAATATGATGAGCCGCCTCCGACGATAATGGCCGATGCGGCAATTCTTTACCAGGCTTTTTTAAATATCCTGATCAATGCGATGCAAGCAATGCCGGAGGGCGGAGACATCTGTATCCGTATCCACCCTGTTGATGAAACTGTTTTAATCGAATTTGAAGATCAAGGCGAAGGGATTTCCGAAGACCTTGAGGAAAAAATTTGGAATCCGTTTTTTACTACCAAAGAGATGG
Source organism: Desulfobacterales bacterium (assembly GCA_029940345.1). GTDB lineage: Bacteria > Desulfobacterota > Desulfobacteria > Desulfobacterales > JAUCGF01 > JAUCGF01. Next base: position 7,876 of record JAOZRC010000175.1, on the reverse strand, counting down.
GAACGGGACTCGGACTCGGAATTGTCAAAAATATTATCGAATCTCACAACGGAACCATTCAAATCATCAATAGCGCATCGGGAGGCGCACGGGTTGAAATCAGTCTGCCCGTTCAAAAAATTTGAAGCAATAGGGTGGGCAGAATGTAACGGAACCCACCGTTTAGGGGAATGCGGTGGGTTCCGTTACACTCTGCCCACCCTACAATTTAAAATGTACTAAATATCATAATAAAGAAAAAATTCATGGGGGTGAGGACGCAGTTTCACATCATTCACCTCGTTTTCAATCTTATATTCAATCCATTTGTCAATGACATCCTGGGTGAAAACATCGCCTCGCAGGAGAAAGGCATGATCGTTTTTCAACGCATCCAGGGCTTCATCCAGGGAACCCGGTGCGGAAGGAATTTCGGCCAGTTGTTCCGGTGGCAGGCCATAGATATCCTTATCCAACGGTTCACCCGGATCAAGCTTGTTCTCAATGCCATCCAAAACCGCCATAAGTATTGCGGAAAAGGCGAGATAGCCGTTACATGATGGGTCCGGCGTACGGAATTCGATGCGTTTGGCTTTGGGTGACTCCGAATACATGGGAATACGGATCGCCGCACTACGGTTGCGGCTGGAATAGGCCAGATTAACCGGTGCTTCAAAACCCGGCACCAACCGCTTATACGAATTGGTCGTGGGGTTGGTGAAAGCGCACAACGCTTGACAATGTTTCAAAATGCCGCCAATCGCGTACAAGGCTTCCTGGGAGACGCCGGCATATTTGTCGCCGGCAAAAAGTGGATTGCCGTCTTTCCAGATACTGATATGGGTGTGCATACCGGTGCCGTTATCTTCAAACAGCGGTTTGGGCATAAACGTCAACGTGCGGTTGTCAAGATGAGCGACATTTTTAAGGATATATTTGAACCAAACCAATTGATCCCCCATTTCCAAAAGCGGCTTATAACGCATGTCGATCTCGCCCTGGCCGGCCGTAGCGACTTCATGATGCTGACACTCCACATCAATTCCGACTTGCTGCAATGTAAGAAGCATTTCGGTGCGTAAATCCTGGAATTTATCCATTGGCGGCACCGGGAAATAGCCTTCTTTATGACGCGGTTTGTACCCCAGGTTGGGCGCTTCATCCCGACCGCTGTTCCAGATACCTTCCACTGAATCCACCTCATAAAAGGACCGGTTGCGCCCGGATTCGAACCGAACGTTATCAAAAATAAAAAACTCGGCTTCCGGCCCGATATAGGCGGTGTCTCCGATGCCGGTGCGTTTTAAATAGGATTCCGCTTTTTGGGCAATATAACGCGGATCACGTGTGTAAGCCTCACGAGTCATGGGGTCAAAAATGTTGCCGATCAGCACAAGCGACGGTTCCTTGAAAAAGGGGTCCATTTTCGCCGTTTCGGGATCTGGGATAACCAGCATATCACTGGCGTGAATCGGCTGCCAACCCCGAATACTGGAACCGTCAAAGCCGAAACCGTCTTCAAAGCTGGTCTCATCCAGTTCGCTGATCGGGAAAGTGATATGCTGCCATACGCCTGGAAAATCCATAAAACGAACATCTGCCACTTTCGCGCCATTCTCCTTTGCCATTGCCAATACGTCTTCAGGTGTCATTATTTTTGTCTCCTTTTTTTTTAAAATATAAGAATAAGGAAAGTCCACCGGTGCAGATCACCGGCGCTCTCCCTGTTTCAATTCTTTCAGATCGCATCCTTGCCCTGCTCACCGGTGCGTACACGCAACGCTTGCTCAACAGGCAATACAAAAATTTTACCATCGCCAATCTTGCCTGTGTTGGCGGCATTTCTGATTTTATCCACCACCTCATCAACTCTTTCAGATTCAAGAACAATTTCTATCTTAACTTTAGGTATGAAATCAACCACATATTCGGCGCCACGGTAAATTTCCTTGTGACCTTTTTGGCGTCCATACCCTTTGACTTCTGAAATGGTCATTCCTTGAATGCCAACTTCGTTTAATGCTTCTTTAACATCATCAAGCTTAAATGGCTTGATGATGGCTTCGATTTTTTTCATATTATTTTCTCCTTCTATCTGACTGATTTAATTTTGCTTTTTTCAAGAATAGCGGAGTGCGAGCCTCAGCTTGCGGGCGCCACCTGAAAGCATCAAATTCAGAATACCACATTTACAGCGCAATATCAAATGCTCGTTCACCGTGGATGGAATTATCAAGCCCCTGGATTTCCTCTTCAGTTTCCACCCGTACACCGCCAGTGAGCAAATGTGTAATAAACACGACAACAACCGTTCGAGACTATTATAAGCCAGCGCCGGCAATTTTCAAAGAAATGCTCGGAAGCACACCGTCAATCGCTTTTCTGATTTTCTCAATTAGCTCAGGGGCATCTACTTTTTGGCCATCTGAATCCCTTACATAAAAAACATCCACGACCTGATCCACGTTTGTTGCAATTTTAGCCACCCGAATATCAAGACCGCATTTGAAAAGCGCATCGGTGACGCCGAAAAGAAGGCCGGTGAAATCATAAGCAAACACTTCGATAATAGTGAAAAAACTGGAACTGATATTATCAATTCCTATTTTGGACGTCTGGGCGGATAGGGTCACTGATTTTTTACGCTGTGACCTTATCCTGGCACTAACGGATTTCGCCAGATCCAATCCCCCTGTCAGAGCATTCTTCAAATCTTTTTGCGCCCGCAACCATTTTTCATCTTCAAAATAGTGATCCGGAGGCGCTTGGACTCTAAAAATATCCAATGCGATATTATTATGCCAAGTATACGCTTGGACATCCAGGATATTGAGATTGTGCAACGTGAAAACACCGGCAATTTTTGAAAAAAGGCCGGAGCAGTCCTTTGCGCAGATTGTCACTGTACGCGTTTCCGGGTCATTTTTACCGGATATTTTCCACACAACGGGTTCATCGCCGAGCCGCCGATACAGCTTGAGATGGGCCAACATATCCGTGACGGATATGTAGAGCCAGTACCGTGGCGCCATCTGCTCTGTCAGTCTGCTTAGTTCTTCCTGTTCAACGGGGGTGGCGGCGGATTCAATGATTCGTTTTTTTTTGCGCAAGACGCTTTGTTCCGCTTTTTCAGTGGCCAGTTCACCTTTTTCAAGAATGTTTAGCACTTTGAAAAACAGGTCTCTTAAAAGCGCTGCCGTCCAATCATTCCAGGCTTTAGGTCCGGTGGACATCGAGTCGGCTGCCGTCAACAGGTAGAGCATTTTTAAACGTCTCACGCTTTTAATCGCCCGGGCACAAAAAATGGCGGTTTCTTCATCGTTTAAATCGCGACGCGTGGCGATTTTAATAAGCAGAAGATGCTCTTGAACTAAAAATCTGACAGTGGCAATATCTCGGGGCGAATATCCTTTATCTTCCAAAATGTTCTGTACCAGGACAGCGCCTTGCTGGGCGTGGTCAGACCCCGGACATCCCTTGCCTATATCATGCAAAAGCGCCGCCCATAGCAGTAATTTGCGCTTGTGAAGATTTTTGTATATTTTTTGGTTTAACGGGCTATCCGCCTTATCTGAACCGAAGCGCTTGATGGCCTGCACTGTGCGTAAAGAGTGCTTATCCACCGGGAAAATGTGATATTCGTTATATTGAATGCGGTTCACAATATCCTTGAATTTAGGAATAAAACGCACCAAAAAACCGGAACGCAACATCTCATTCAAAACATTGAACGTCGAAGCGGGCGCCAACAGAATTTTTTCAAAAGACTTGATCACTTCGGGATGAGATCGAAACGATTTGTTCACCATAAGACTGAATTCCCGCACCAATCGATTGGCCTCGGCGCTTAAGGGCAATTTTAACGCGGCGCTTTCTTCAAAAATTTTAATCAACAGCAATGGTGATTTTACAATTTCCTCGGCGGACTTGAACCTAAGACGATTTCTTAAAATTGTCAGCCCCTGAACGGACGTCAGCTTTTTTAGCTTGCGTCGTCGTTGAGACGCATATTCGAAACCTTGTTCATAAATAAACATCAAGTGCAGTTGTTTTACAAATTCCATCTTGCCGTGAAGCTCTCCCATGAAACGTTCCACGGGTTTTTGGCCGTTATCCTGTTTAAAATTCAGGGCCTTGGCTAATTCCACCTGGTGTTCCAGATGGAGTTGGTCGCATTTGCGTCCGGTGAGCAGATGCAAGCGGTTGCGCACATCCCAAATAAAACGCAATGCCTTGTTCAGATTGATAAATTCATCATTGGATAAATAGCCTTGAAATTCCAAATCCCGGGGCTGCTTCAGATCAGACAGCACATGGGCAATCCATAGCATTGTATGGTAATCGCGCAGTCCGCCCTGTCCCTCTTTGATATTGGGTTCAAGCAAATAGGCTGAGTCACCGAAATATTGATGACGCGAGCAATTGGTTTTAATAAGCTCGGAAATCAGCTTTTTAGGCATTTTAAAAAGAATTTCTTTACGCAATCGTTCGGTAAGCGTGGCGTAAAGGGACGATTGACCGCACAGAAAACGCGCATCTAAAACTGAGGTAAGCACTTCGATATTACTTTTCGCCAAATGCACACACTCTTTAACAGATCGCGTCGCGTACCCAACCTCCAGTCCGATATCCCAAAGCGGGTATACAATTTCCTGAACAATTTTTTCAGCTTCAGCAGGAACTTTTTTGTTAAAAAGAATCAACAAATCCACATCCGAATGAACACATTGCTCCTCGCGGCCGTAACCACCCAATGCGATGACAGCATAGAAGTTGGCGATACTTAAAAGTGGGCCTACCTGACTGTTTTCGTAGCTTTCACGGAAGTATTCATCCAAGCAGCGAGCGTGCTTGGTTAAAAAAGCATTATTATCCTTATTATC
>JAOZRC010000175.1:0-2914 GCA_029940345.1 Desulfobacterales bacterium | reverse complement strand
TTATTATCCTTATTATCAGTCACTTCAGCCAATAAGTGTGCTTTTTTTTTCGATAGCGCAAGTGAAGGCTGTTCCGAACGTTTTTTTGTCATGGTTTCGCCTTTATACCGCTTAGGGTTTCATGAACACATCCTGTCATAGTTATATTTTGTTAAGCAAATACCATGCCAACAGTCGAATGATTTGATATTGTATTTAAATACAGATGTTTATTGTTTTTATAAAATCAACTGTGAAAATATAACTTACATTTTTGTAATAAATCAACCCCGAACTTACAAAATTGTAACTTAGCTTTCACACTTAAATTATTTCTACTATTTTGTATCAATGAATTATACTAAAGTATCTGAGAACGCATGCTGGTAAGATGGAGACGGGATATTCAAAGCCTATTATAGCAGCGGATATTAAGATAGCCGGTGAAATTTTATTACCAAAGTCTGTAAATGGGATGAACGGTTGGATGACATGAATTCTTATGATCAGGAAAACGAAATACGGTTGCAGTCGATCAATCCGTAATTGCAAAAAATCTACCTGACATACAATCCAAATTCAAAGCGAAGATAAATTGATAAAAGTCAAACGGAGATCTGACCCCTTTCGTTATGAAAATGCCTTTTATATCTGTTACATGAAAAGCATTTTCAAGGTATCTACATTTTGTAGCAACCACAGAGGTCGAATTATTTTCAGGCAATCTACATTTAGATCAGGATTCCCTGATCAGCTTTCTCAGCACATAAGGCAAAATACCGCCGTGCTTAAAATAATCGACCTCCACATCCGTATCTAACCGTGCGATCACTTCAAAATTTATTGCACTCATCTCCGCTTTATCAACCTTGACGGCTTTCACGCAAAGTACTTTACGCGGTGCGATTTCATTGACGCCGGTGATGGTGAAAACCTCTGATCCGTCTAAGCCCAGGAATTCATAACTGTCACCTTCTTTGAACATCAGCGGCAGTACGCCCATGCCCACCAGGTTGCTGCGGTGGATTCGCTCGAAGGATCGGACAATGACCGCTTTGACACCGAGAAGGTTGCTGCCTTTGGCGGCCCAATCCCTGGATGAGCCGGTGCCGTATTCCTTGCCTCCCAGCACTATTAACGGCACTGCCTCTTTTTTATAAGCTATGGCAGCTTCGTACACATACATTTCCTCTTTGTCTGGAAATTTAAGGGTGTGACTGCCCTCTTTTGGATCAACAAGACGGTTGCGGATACGAATATTGCCAAAGGTTCCCCGCATCATCACCTCATGGTTGCCTCGCCGCGAGCCGTAGGAATTGAAGTCAGACGTAGCGACCGCTTTGGATATGAGGTATTGCCCGGCAGGATAATCAGCTGGAATTGCACCAGCCGGCGAGATATGATCGGTGGTCACAATGTCGCCCAGAACCATCAAAGCGCGAGCGTTGACGATATCGTCGGATTGTTTTGGTTCCGCAGCAAAAGAATCAAAGTAGGGCGGCAATTTTATATAGGTGGAAGCATCATCCCATGCATAGGTGGTGCTTTCCTCGACTTTAAGTTCCTGCCAGAATTCATCACCCTCAAAAACGTGTTCGTATTCCTCGCGATAAAATTCCGTTTTGACATGCGCGGCAACCAGGGACGCGATCTCTTCCTGCTTGGGCCAGATTTCATCCAGATAGACCGGGCCGCCATTGGGATCGATGCCCAACGGCTCCGTATAGAGGTCGGCGTCGATTCGTCCCGTTAGGGCAAAGGCCACAACCAACATGGGTGAAGCTAAAAAGTTGGATTTTATCTCCTGATGAATACGGGCTTCGAAGTTGCGGTTCCCGGAAAGGATCGCAGCCACATTGAGATCGTTGCCCGTAATGGCTTTTTCTATCCCAGGATGCAGCGGCCCGCTGTTGCCGATGCAGGTGGTGCATCCGAACCCGGTCGTGTGATAACCCAGCGCCTCCAGATAGGGAACCACTCCGGCGTCTGTCAGATAACGTTCCACCACCCTTGAACCGGGCGCAAAGGATGTCTTCACATGTCCCGGAACTTTCAGCCCTCTTTTGACGGCGTTTTTTGCCAGCAGTCCCGCTCCGAGCAACACGAAAGGGTTAGAGGTGTTAGTGCAAGATGTGATGGCCGCAATTACGATGCTGCCATCTCCGATTTGCTCCGGCCGGCCATTGATTTCTATATCGCAAAGCCGCTTGCTGACTGGTCGGCAACGACTGGCACGTTTGCTGCTGTCAGTCGTAACCGAATCAGGCTGAAATTCACTGCCGATAATATTGGCAAAAGTCGCTTTCAAATCCTGTAGTTCAATGCGATCTTGAGGGCGCGCCGGACCGGCAACCGCGGGTTTGACCGTTGCCATATCAAACTCCAGCACTTGGGTGTATTCCGGCTCTTGCGCGCCCGTGTTAAAAAGCCCTGTCTCACGGGTATAAGCTTCAACAATCGCGGCCTGATCAGGTCGATCAGTCAGTTTCAAATAGGCCACAGTTTTTTCATCCACTGGAAAAAAACCCATGGTCGCGCCATATTCCGGAGCCATGTTGGCAATGGTCGCGCGATCAGGAATCTCAAGCCGCTTCATACCCGCACCGAAAAACTCTACGAATTTCTCAACCACATTGTATTCCCGGAGCATCTGCGTGATTTTAAGCACCAGATCGGTGGCGGTTACGCCCGGTTGCAGTTCGCCTGTCAATCGCACGCCGATGACTTCCGGTATGGCCATATAATACGGCTGGCCCAACATCACCGCTTCGGCCTCGATGCCGCCAACGCCCCAACCCATGACGCCAATGCCGTTAATCATGGTGGTGTGGGAATCCAGGCCCACCAAGGTGTCCGGATAGGCGACCGTGCTTCCGTCCGCATCGGCGGTAATGACCGTCTTTCCCAAATATTCGAGGTTCACCTGGTGGCAAAT
>JAOZRC010000174.1 GCA_029940345.1 Desulfobacterales bacterium | reverse complement strand
CACGCATTTTGCGTAAGTTATTTATTTAAAATTCCCTAACCGCACAGGTCGAAAACTTTTATTCGGATACTTAATGCGTTTATTTGGTTTTCATAAATGCGGCTTGGCCATTGCAAGCAGTTTGCTACTCACAGCATCATTTCCGAAGTCAGACATCAGTTATTTGGCTTGGTTTGCTTTGGTTCCATTGCTGGTAGCGATTCGTGATCTCTCTTCATGGAACCGTTTCCGGCTTGGCTTTCTGGCCGGTCTGGTGCATTATTTCACTTTGGGATATTGGCTTATTCACACGCTCCGCACCTACGGCCATTTGCCAATCTTTGTTTGTATACCCATTTTTTTTCTGTTGGGCGCTTATTTGGCGTGCTATCTGGGTGTGTTTTGCATGCTGTTAGGAGATGTTGGCCGTAAACCGATCATCAGCGTATTCCTCATGCCGGTGTTGTGGGTGGGGCTGGAATATTTACGCGCGTTTGCGCTTACAGGCGTGCCCTGGGAATTCCTTGGGCATTCTCAATTCCGTAATCTGGGTTTAATTCAGATAAGCGATCTCGTTGGCGTGTACGGGCTATCTTTTCTTATCGCCTTTTCGAATGGCATAATTTTAATGGCGATACTTGGATTAACCAAACAAAAGTGGTTCGATCATGTTGTTAATAAAAACCATCTCGCCGCCCTAATCATTATTTTTACGATCTTGATGAGTATGACGCTGCTTTATGGACAAAGGCGCATCCAATCCGTCGATCGGCAAATTGCCACGGCACCCCAAGCTAAGGTGGCCGTCATCCAGGGAAATATCGAACAGGCGCTTAAATGGGATGCTCGCTTTCAGAAGGAAACCACCTTGAAATATGTTCAACTTTCCCGCGAGGCCAGAAAACTGCAACCGGATTTGGTTATATGGCCTGAAACCGCGATGCCGTTTTATTTTCAATACAATAAAGAACTGTCGCAACTGGTTATGAATGGCATTATAGCCACAGGCGCGGATTTTCTGATCGGCAGTCCCTCTTTTTTGCGTAAAACGGAAAGTGTAGACTATTATAACAGCGCCTATCTGATCCGGTCAGATGGCGCCATCCGCGCTAAATATGATAAAACGCATCTGGTGCCGTTCGGAGAATATGTTCCTTTGGGTGAATACCTTCCCTTTCTGGGGAAACTGGTGGAACAGGTGGGTGATTTCAAACCGGGCGAACCGGGGAAAACGCTGCCATGGCGCAATCATCATCTCGGCGTGCTTATCTGTTACGAACTGATGTTTCCGGCGCTTGCCCGCACACAGGTCTGTAATAAAGCGGATTTGCTGATCAATATCACCAATGACGCCTGGTACGGCGACACCGCCGCTCCGTATCAGCATTTTTCCATCGCGGTTTTCCGAGCAGTTGAAAACAGGCGTTCCCTGATACGCGCCGCCAATACGGGGATTAGCGGGTTTATCGATCCGGCAGGCCGAATCATAGCCCCGACACCTTTATTTGTTGAAGCCGTTGCCGTTCAGTCCGCACCAGTTATCCGGGAAAAAACCTTTTACACCCGTTATGGTGACCTGTTCGCTCAAATGTGTCTGGCGTTGAGTCTGATTGTTGTAATTGTTCAAATCAGTCTTAAATTCAGAAATAAAATTTAGGGTGTGCAAAGTTATTGCAAATGTTGCCAATTTAACTGTAAATAAGTCAAAAAACGGCAAGATATTATAGTTTAATTTGAAAAAGCGGAATAAAACGAAAACAAATAGAGGAGATTAAAAAAAATGTCTGTCGAACTGAAACAAAATGTTAAAGAATTAACACAGGAACTGCATAATCTAAAGGAGTGTCTTTGACGTAGCTGCCAAGCAAAAACGATTTGATGAGATCGAAAAACAGATCGTCAAACCCGATTTCTGGGATAATCCGGAAAAAAATAAAACGATTTTAAAAGAACGCACCCTTATCACAAACAAATTGGATCGCTACGCCCAATTTTCCTCTGATTTGGAAGAAAGCGCGCTGCTGTTAGATATGGCGATTGAAGAATCTGATGATGAAACGTTGCAGGAGGCGTCGGAACAGCTTGAAACGCTTAAAAGCGGTTTGAGACAATTTTCTCTGGATATCATGCTGGACGGTCGCGATGATCAGAATAATGCGATTGTTTCCATCAATGCCGGCGCCGGCGGCACGGAGGCTCAGGATTGGACGGAAATGCTCTTTCGCATGTATTCACGCTGGACAGAGCGCAAAGGATATAAATTTGATATTATCGACTACCAACCCGGCGACGAAGCGGGCATCAAAAGCGTCACTTTTACAGCCGCTGGTGAATATGCCTACGGCTACTTAAAAACGGAAAATGGCGTTCATCGACTGGTGCGCATTTCACCTTTTAATGCCAATGGCAAACGGCACACCTCATTCTCTTCGGTGTTTGTGTATCCTGAACTGGCCAATGAAATCGTGATTGAAATCGAAACCAAAGACTTGCGTATTGACGTTTATCGCGCCTCGGGCGCCGGCGGACAGCATGTCAATAAAACCTGTTCCGCAGTACGCATCACCCATTTTCCCAGCAGCATCGTTGTCCAGTGCCAGCAGGAATCCTCTCAGCATCGCAATAAAGAGATGGCGATGAAAGTGTTAAAAGCGCGCCTTTATCAACAGGAAACGCGCAGACAGGAAGAAAAATTGCATGAACTGCACAGCGGTAAGGATGAAATCGGGTTTGGCAGCCAGATTCGTTCCTATATTTTACATCCGTATCAAATGGTCAAAGACCACCGCATCAATCTTGATATCGGCAATGTGAACAGCGTGCTTGACGGCGGTATTGATCCGTTTATCGAAGCGGTTTTGCGGAATAAAAACTAAATGGACCCGATCTCAATTATTAAACAGCATTATGTCCCTGATTCGAAGGCGTATACAGTGCTAATGGCCCACAGCGAATATGTTGTTGAAATGGCGCTCAAAACCGCCGCCCATGTCAGACATTTAAAGCCCGACACACGCTTTATCGAAGAAGCCGGTATGCTGCATGATATCGGTATTGTTTTAACACACGCGCCCCAAATGGGCTGTTTCGGTGAATATCCGTATATTTGTCATGGCTACCTGGGGCGCGAAATTGTTGAAAAAGCGGGGTTTCCCAAACATGCATTGGTGTGTGAGCGTCACGTCGGCGTTGGCTTATCCGTCCGCGATATTCGCAAAGGAAAACTGCCGTTGCCCGAACGCGATATGCGGCCTTTCACGCTGGAAGAACAGATTATCTGTTATGCGGATAAGTTTTATTCCAAAAGCAAAGGCAAGTTTGGAAAGCAAAAATCAGTCAAAAAAATCAGGCGGCAATTAAAAAAAATCAGCAAAGCAAACGTGGTTCAATTCGATCAATGGATTGAACTTTTTGAACCGAATGTAGGGTGGGTGTAGCGTAGCGAAACCCACCGTACGAGAAAAAGTCAGACTGTGAAGAATTTCTTAAAGCATGTTTCCCAATCAACTGAAAAAAGCATTACGCTTTTATTTTATCACGGATGACAGTCCGAAGGCCAGCAGTCCGTTAAAGCAAACCCGGATCGCCTTACAAGCTGGCGCCACAATGGTTCAATATCGCAACAAAGCGTTTGAACCGCGTCATTATCCGGAAGCAGAAGCGATCAGAACACTATGCCGGTGCAACGATATTCCTTTTATCATCAATGATGATATTGTGCTTGCCAAAGCGGTAGGTGCGGATGGCGTTCATGTGGGTCAGGCGGATGACAGCCCTGCGCAGGCGCGCATTTTGTTAGGTGATCAGGCCATTATTGGCGTGTCCATATCGAATATGGATGAGTTGCACAACACCGATCTGGCTTCGTGCGATTATATCGGCACAGGGCCGGTTTTCCCGACGGCAACGAAAGCGGATACCAAAACCGTATTAGGGCCGGCCGGAATGGGTGTGATCGCCAAAGCGGCGCCGATTCCTTTGGTGGCGATTGGCGGAATTGATCACACCAATGCCGGGGCCTGTTTTGAGCATGGTGCGGCGGGTGTGGCGGTGATCAGTTGCATCACACGAGCGGACCAGCCAAAACAGGCGGCTCTTATGTTAGGCCGGCAATGCGGTTGTTCTTCACGCAAACAGTTAGAAACCTCGTGGAATGATGAATTCAGCCTGATCAAAAAGCTGTTTCAGTATGCGCCTTCGATTTCTGATCATCCGATGCTCTTAGGAGATGACGCCGCGTTATTGCATCGGATACAACGTCCGGTGATTACGACCGATGTCCAGAGAGAAAGCGTTCATTTTCGTTTAGAATGGCAAACGCCCGCCCAAGTCGGATTCAAAGCCGTCTGCGTTACTTTGAGTGATCTGGCAGCCTCGTATGCTACACCTGTGGCTCTATTTATTAACCTGACACTTCCCAAGTCAATAACAGATAACACCGCCGAAGCGCTTTATAACGGTGTTCATCAGGCTTTGACGCATTATCAATGCGCCCTGGGCGGCGGTAATATTTCCACAGGCAACGAATTGGCGCTTGATCTTTTTGCGATTGGTGAAGGAAACCCTGAATTATTCCCCATGCGCAGCGACGCCAAGGCCGGTGACGGACTGTATTGCACTGGGCCGTTGGGATTGGCCGGCGCCGGTCTGAAGGCGCTGCAAAAAAAAGATAACTCCTTTGAAGATCTGATTGACAAATTCAAGTCTCCGTCGGCGCGATTTGACGCAGCCAAAGTGCTTGCCAAACATAATGTGCGGTGCGTCATAGACCTATCTGACGGTTTGGCAGGCGATGCCGCCCATATTGCCAGCGCATCCGGGGTTACAATCGTCTTTGACGATCTGAAAAGGAATGCGAATTCCGAACTGGCAGCGTTTTGCCGTAAATACAATTGTATCCCTGAAAAAATGATATTCAGCGGAGGTGAAGATTACGAGCTTTTGTTTGCCTGTTCGCCAGCAGTATTTGCACAAATTCGGCCGGCGCTTCCCACCGCATTTCAAGTGGGACGCTGTATTGAATATGATGAAACATGGTTGGTGAACTTGCCTGATGGCGTCGCATCCTGGCAGCATGGCAAGGGATAAGTGATAAAAATAAGGCCAACGCAAGTATCTTGATTTTATTCAATACTTATCAATAGTCTTTTAGGTAAGGAATGGGGACAAAATAACTTCCCCAACTCGTTTGTCGTTTGAGATATGAAAAGATAGGGGATCATCGGATAAAAAATTTGTATTTAACATAAGCGTGAAACTTTAAGTGATATTTTTCAATACCTGTGTCATAGATGATTGAAATAAAAATCAATGACACGAGGTGATACATGGAAATGCCGGAAATTTTTCCTACAAAAGAAAGTCAAATCCCCGGGATAACGCCTTACAATCCTTTGGAAGTGGCAGCTATGAAAACACTTTACGATCAGCTTTCGGAGGGAAGAGATTCATATCGCCATTAAAATTATTCGTGCTATAATTGACGCACCGATAGAATTTGAACTTGGTATCTATGAAAACATATTCAGAAAAAAGAGCTTCAAAATGGGCATCCTTCAGTTTCCGGTTAACAATTTGGAGGAGTGCTGAACCAAAGGTTTAGCATTTTGGGCTACCCACATAAAGCGGGACAGTTGTAGGTTGGGTTGAGGGCCGCATTTTGCGCTTGCCTATGCTAAACCTTTGGTTTAGCACTCCTTGATAAAGTGTAAACTACTTTCGGGGTAAAATGAAGGATACCTCAAAATGATTATAATGATCATTTATCTATAGCTGAAAAGCAATTTGTAAGACCGAAATTGTAAAATATCGGCAAAGGGTGCATTGGCTATGTTCAGATAGATATGAGGGATGCCTGAATATTCATTCAAAAATCCGCATATCACCCTTGACAATCAACCAGTATGTTAGTGATATGCTAACATACTGGAGGTAACTATTATGCTTTTAAACCTAAGAAATGCGGTTGCAACCGAAGAATTTGATTACAATTTTCTTAATTATGTATTGCGCGCCTATAAAAATCCGCGGGTCAAAATAAATGATCTTCTTAAAAAAGGAGCTGTCATCCGTGTAAAAAAGGGGCTTTATGTATTCGGCCGCGAACTTTCGCGCGAACCCTATTCAAAAGAGACACTGGCCAATCTTATCTACGGCCCCTCTTATATATCGCTCCGATATGCGCTTTTTTTCTATGGTCTGATTCCCGAACGTATAGAAACCGTTACAAGTGTGACTGACAAACGTAAAAAAAGATTCGACACCCCAGTCGGTATTTTTACTTACCGCTATATCAATCCCTCAATCTATCCGTATGGCATCACACTGCATGAAATTGATGCACACCACGCCTTTTTAATCGCCTCGAAAGAAAAGGCGCTTGCCGATTTACTCTATTTTAGCGAAAAATTTGCCGGTTCGGAGCAACTGGAACATTTTCTTTTCCAAGATCAGCGGATAGACAAGGATGATATGCGCGCTTTTAATCTGCGGCCTTTGAACAAACTCGCAAGCCTCTACGGCCATAATGTCAATCTTTTTTACAATTTTTTAAAGAGCTTGAAATGAATACCGCTATAAAAGTGATGCTGGATCAATATCATTGTAACAGTATTAATGACTATGAAAACGCGCTGAAAGAAATTATCCAGGAGATCGCTTTGCTCGGCCTTTGGCGCGCTAAATTTTTTCAAAAAGCCGCTTTTTATGGCGGCTCGGCATTAAGAATATTTTACGGCCTTGACCGCTTTTCCGAAGACCTTGATTTTTCACTTTTAAACAAAAATGCAAACTTTACGCTTTCAACATACTGCAAGGCAGTGCAAGATGTGCTGAAAAGCTTCGGTTTTACAGTCACAGTTTTTCGAAAACATAAAAATCTGGCCACTCATATTGATTCGGCCTTTATCAAAGCAGACACATTGCAAAATATGATCGTTGTTGATATTGCAGAATCTGTGGTCAAAATGATTCATCCGGGGAAATTGATGAAAATAAAACTTGAGGTCGATACAAAGAATAAACGCTAATGAACTCTGATAAACATCAATCATTCGGGCATCCTTCATTTGTCGGTTTACACATTTTTAATGTAGGGTGGGCAGAGTGTAACGGAACCCACCGCACCGAATTGCCATAAATGGTGGGTTCCGTTACACTCCATCCACCCTACAAAATTTTGTGACTGAACAGACCGAAAAAGTGTTAACTACTTTAGCTGTCTTATGAAGGATGCCATCATTCGTGTTTATTCGTGTTCATTAGCAGTTCATTAAGGGCCGCGCTCCTTCAAAAGTGTAAACTACTTTTAGACTAATATGAAGGATGCCAAAAACAGGATATAATTCCATGAGTGTTCACGAACATAAAGCCGATGCTCCACAACATACAACCATCGGTATTGTCTCAATATCAACCACCCGTTCTATAGTTGATGATCATAGCGGGCTGTGGATAAAAAAAGAAGCGGAAACACAGGGGCATATTGTTGTCGATCATCACGTCGTACCCGATGATGTCGAAGCGATCAGAAGCGCCGTTTTGAATTGTATACGAAACTCAACCCCCCAGATGCTGTTGCTTACCGGCGGAACCGGAATTGCCCCCCTGGATGTCACCATTGAAACCGTGCGGCCCTTGTTACAAAAGGAATTAACCGCGTTTGGCGTTCTGTTTGCGCAATTGAGCTTTGAAGAGATTGGCTCGGCAGCGCTTTTATCCCGCGCCACGGCCGGTGTTATTGCAAATACGATTGTTTTCTGTATGCCCGGTAGTTTAAAAGCGTGCCAACTCGCATGCAATCGGCTGATTTTTCCTGAATTGGGGCATCTCGCCAAACATCTGGGTGAGCATTGAGCAATGTCATCAAAGCGCAAGCGTAAAAAAAAACCGGTGATCGCGTTGGTTGCCGATCACCACGGTGAAATTTTTGAACTCGAAGGATACGCAGCCGTGGGTATGGCGGGTGAATCGTTGGTTCCGTTAAACACAGCCAACACGATTAAAATGCCTTACGGCGGAGAGCTGATGTTCCTGCCAGATCGCAAACCGATTTTATACAATTTAAATGAAAACCGTTTTGAAGCGCTACATGAAAATCCCTACGCGCCCGGAAAACCGCTTTTTCCAGTAGCGGCGTTTAATTCCCCTGGATATGTGGCATCTTACATCTCCGCCTATCGTGAAAATCAGAACGCCGGCTATCTGCCGCTGTTTTCTTATGGAGCCGCAGGATGGCTGAATGGGCAATTTAAATCCGCCGCGATCCTGGTGGATAGCGAAAAACGCCAGGATCTTCGACAGATGCGTAAACCGGATATTATCAAAGGCATCCGACGGATGCGCGCTCGGTTGCCATCTAATCGCCTCAGAACCCATCTTGAAACATGCGCTTTAGAGTATGGTTGCCCGGCAGCGAAAAATTTCTTTTTAGCCCGCTATGAAGCGCCGTTGCCCACTTCCGAAAAATGTAACGCCAAATGCCGCGGATGTCTTTCCCATCAATATAATGATGCCATTCCCATCAGCCAGAGACGGATTGATTTCATGCCTTCGGCGGATGAAATCGCTGCAATCGCTTTAGAGCATATTTCCAATGTATCTTCCAGTGTCGTCAGTTTTGGCCAGGGATGTGAAGGCGACCCGCTATTTGCCGCTGAAGCTATCGAACCGGCGCTGTATTTAATCCGGAATGCAACAACGCATGGCACGATAAATATGAACACCAACGGCAGTCGTCCGGATATCCTGGCAAAACTGCTGAAAGCCGGATTAGACAGTGTTCGCATCAGCCTCAACAGCGTCCGTGAAACCTATTACCATCGCTATTTCCGACCTGCGGATTATAAATTCAGCGATGTCCGCAACAGCATCGCCACCGCGCTTGAAAAGGACAAATTCGTATCTCTGAACTATCTGAACATGCCTGGCTTCACCGACACACCCCAGGAGATGGAAGCCTTAATCGCGTTCCTTGAAAAATATCCGATCAATATGATCCAATGGCGTAATTTGAATTTCGATCCCATCCGGTATTGGCGGTTTATGAATGTGTCCGAATCTCACGGGATGCCACTGGGAATGTCTAAAGTTCTGAAAACAGTTCGTCGCGCCTGTCCCCACCTGAAATTCGGTTATTTTAATCCGCCGAAAGAACGCTTTAAATTGTAAAAGAGTGGTGAAGCCCCCAATATAAGTCGATTGATTTTATAGGTATCTGATTTCCACTCGTTACGAGGCAGAGCCTCGTAACGAGCAACTGATCAGAATGTGTCCCGCCTTAT
>JAOZRC010000173.1 GCA_029940345.1 Desulfobacterales bacterium | reverse complement strand
CAACACCCCACCCAACGACCGTCCCGCCTTATGCGGGTAGCCGAAAGTTCTTCATAACGCATCAGTCATAAGTTCATGTAAGTTACTGCCTTTATCCAATCTGGCCCAGGAGTTATGGAATAATTTGTAACTTGCAACTTAAAGCATCTGCCCGTGGGCTTCACGCAGTCGCCGACTTAAAGTTTGGATCAGTTCGATCGCAATGGAGGGGTATTTGGCGATTTCATCCCGGATGTTCCAATGATCAAGAGACAGCGCTTGCGTGTTCCGGACAGCGACGATACTGGCAGTGCGCACATAGTCATCTAACACAGCCATCTCGCCGAAATAGTTGTCGGGGCCGAACATTCCGACTTTTTTTTCTTTGGCAGTTCCCATGCCAATAATAACATCGGCTTTTCCTTCAATCAAAATAAAAACGCGGCCATCGCGTTCCCCTTCCTTGATAATTACATCTCCTTTTTTATAAGAATGAAGTTGGGCTCTTTTGGCAATCCGCTTAATATCTCTCTTTTTAAACATTGAAAAGAGAGATATCCTGGCGATTATTTCAGCATTATCCATCAGTATAGTCTCCTTATGGCGCTGTCAGGTATTGTCGTTTTTTGGCAACCGCCTTCAATTGACGGCAAACCAATTGTTTCATCCGAGTAACAGAGCAGACTAAGTAACGAGGACGAAATAACGACCCCATTCCAGAGTGCAAACTTCAGTTTGCGATACTGTGATGCAACCTGAAGTTTGCACTCCTCTTCTGAAAATGGGTAAGTTATTTCGTCCCCATTCCTAAACTATTTATGTTTTTGGGTTAAAATTCGTTTAACACCTGAAACGGTACGTTCTATGAGTTTAATTTCATTAATCGCATTGTGGGTGAGAATGATTAATACAATGGGTTGATCAAGCACTTTAAAAAAGCGGAAAAACATGGTGTTACCGGAATCATCGGCTAAAATAATTTGTTTTATCGGACTTAGACCCGCCTTTTTCCGAGCATTTGGGAGCATTTTACCGATCGTATTGGCCAAATCGGACAGCGCATCAGATTCATACGTAGATTCGATATCATTGATTAGCTCACCATCAGCCGTCGCTAAAAGAGCTGCTTTAAATCCGCCCTCCCTGGCAACATATTGTAATTGTTTTTTTAACGCTTCGATCTGTTTTCCAGATCGATCTTTGCGTCTTTCCGGTTCATACGGCATTACTTTCTTTAATCCTTTTTTCCGGTTTACAGAATTTCCGAATCTCCAATATATTCAAACAGTATTATGTCGAACTCCAATATCGTTCGGCACGATTCTTGCGTTCAAAATAAAAACCCTTGATACTTGTGGCTTTGCTTCCTGTCAAATTTTTTAAATTTAATTTTTTGTGAAGACAGCTAAATTTTCAATGCAATAATGTCAGATAGTTATATTTAAATGCAATATTCATGCCGAACGGTATTGGTCGAACTCACACTATTGATTAGGTGTTCCAAATTTCAAAACACGTTTAATGTTTACACTGATAAATGAAAAATGTCAAAATTTACATAAAAATAGAATTTGGTAAAGCTTTTTTTTTCGCTTACCTGGCAAATATTGTCATATTAAGGTTTTTGGGTAATAGTTCACCGCAAAGTCGCAAAGAGCGCAAAGGGTTATCTTTTCAGCTTTCGTTGAGAGGCTGGAAAGAAAAATAGCTAATCTAAGCGGATTATTATTTTAATCTGTTTACAAATTGGATTTGCGTGGGTGTGACCTTGACAAAGCCCTTATATCAATTATATACATTCAAATTTACATAAAATAAAATAATTTATTACTTTACGCAAAATGCACCGTAATTAACAGCAGATACAATCTATTATCCAAGGAGAATCAGATAATGCAGACCAAACAACTCTATCGCTCGTATTTTAATCCGTTACTGATCAGACCCCATCGTCCGCTTCCAAAGGAAATCGCCGTTATCGGGGCGGGTACGATCGGCCCTGATATTGGCTATTATCTTAAAAGCGCATTGCCAGATATCAAACTGTTTCTTGTGGATATTGACAAAAAACCGCTTCAGGCTGCCGAGAAACGTATAAAAAGCTATACGCAAAAGGCGGTTGATCGAAAAAAAATGAAACCTGAAAAAGCCCAGCGCGTCAGCGAAAATATTGTCTATACAACCGTGTATGAACAGATTAAAAATTGCGATCTGGTAATTGAAGCGGCTACCGAAAATATCCCCTTGAAACAGAAAATTTTCAATACTATTGAAAATTTGGTTAGCGAAGATGCGATTATCACCTCCAATACCAGTTCAATACCTGCGGATCGTCTGTTTCTTAATATGCGACACCCCTCACGAACCACAATCACTCATTTTTTTGCACCCGCCTGGCGCAGTTTGCCCGTGGAGGTGATTGATTGGGAAGGAGGCAGCCAGGAAACATTGGATTATCTTTTCCAGTTTTTTGCGCAGACCGGCAAAGCGCCAATCATTACGGACAACGCGATCTGTTTTGTTCTTGACCGTATTTTCGACAACTGGTGTAATGACGCTGCCTGGTTATTGGATTGCGCTACCGCTAGCCAGATTGATTCAACCGCAGCTGAGTTTGTTTTTGCCGGCCCCTTTTTCGTTTTAAACATGGCCAATGGCAATCCGATTATCGTGGAAACCAATACGCTCCAAATGGAGGAAGGCGATCATTATCTGCCCGCACCGATATTTAATTCAGTGGACCGTTGGCTTACCGTGCGTCCGGGACAAACCGTTGATATTGCGGATGAGCTGAAAAAGCGTATCCGCGATCGCATGTTGGGAATTCTGTTTTCCCAGTCTTTCGACATTATCGATCGGGGCATCGGAACGTGCGCTGATCTTAATTTCGGCTGTCTGGTCGCTTTGGGATTTAAACAAGGACCGCTGGATATTATGCGTGCGCTTGGTAAGACTGAAGTCGAACGCATTATGATCCGCTTTGAAACCGAACGCCCCGGTTTTCCAAAGGCTTGTAACTCCTTTGATTATTATCAGGATTTTAATCGGCATATTTTGGTAGATCAACAAGACGGCGTCAAGATCATTACAGTACGACGTCCCCAGGCAATGAATGCCTTAAGCGACGAAGTAACCGGCGAAATTCTGAAGGTTTTAAAAAAATATGCGACGACTCCTGATGTCAAAGGCTTTATTATCACCGGCTACGGCAATAGCGCTTTTTCGGCCGGCGCCGATATTGGGAAATTTCCCAAGATGCTTGGCGATAAAGCGGCATCCGTCGAATATGCCAAAGAGTGCGCCCTGGTGCAACAATTTTTAGACAAAATGGAAAAACCGGTGGTGGCGGCCGTAAACGGGCTGGCACTGGGGGGGGGATTGGAAATAGCGATCCGCTGCCATCGTATCATCGCTGCCAAAACAGCCCGTTTTCAGTTTCCCGAAATTACATTAGGTATTCTGCCAGGACTTGGCGGATGTATCGTTCCCTATCGTAAATGGCCTGAAGGTGCAGCACTTTTCCACGAAATGATTTGCCTGGGACGTCCTCTCAGCGTCAATGAAGCCGCTGAAATCGGCATGGTGGCTAAAATCGCTGATGACTACGCTGCCATGATTCAAAGCGCTATCGAAGCTGTGAACCAATTGCGAGGGCAAGTTGAGCGCATTCCTGACAGTTCTGTCGCTATTCCCGATCTGAAAGTTCCGGATGAACCTTATGCCGGCAAACAAAAGCTAAGCCGGGAAGCGGTTGCGATTTGCGCGCAAACCATTCAAGCCGGTGCAGCCGCTGACAGCTTTGCGGATGCCTTGGACATTGGCTATAATGGTTTTGCCGAAATTGCCTGCACGGATGCCGCCAAAGAAGGCATTACCGCTTTTTTGGAAAGACGTCCGCCTCAGTTTGATAAATAATCTGACTGACACCGTTGCCGTTGGTTTTTCACTTGGGATGGCCTTACAAGCCTTATTTATAGTTGACAAAACGTGAATTGGTAACTAGAATTGTACGATTTTGCTATTTAAATTCTAAGAAAGGGGGTGATTCCAATGAACTGTACAACGATTAAAAAAGGAAAGGAATGTCTTTTCATGACAGCCAAGGGATGTTCTTTTAATGGCGGGGTTTGCCATACAACCGTCGATCAGTGTGACGGCTGTGCGCGAACAGCGGAATATTCAACCGCATGGTATTGCGCAGCGTGTCCGGAACCGGCATCAAAATGGAAAAATGGAAATTGCAATCTTGCAACCCATATTAAAGCAGGCGCCTCGGCCTCAAAAACCAAGATCAATCCGCTGAAGGCATCGAAGCGAGCGAATAAAAAAAGATAACGCGGCTTTGGACAATCCGGTGAACCCCGCTTTTGTGTAAGGCGGGGTTTTTTTTCTAACACATTCAGATTAATTCAGGAGCAACCATGCAAGCCAGAATTCAAAAATGGGGGAATAGTTTAGTATTAAGAATTCCCCAATCTTATGCACTGAATGTGAACATCAAACAAAATGAAATGGTCGATTTGTCAATAGAGCAAGGCAACCTTTTAATTAAACCAATTGTCAAAAAGGGATATTCGCTTGAAGAACTTCTATAAGGCGTTTCAGAAAATAATTTGCATAGCGAATTTGATACCGGCGCACCTGTAGGAAAAGAGATTTGGTGATACCGGATAATTATATTCCAAATAGAGGCGATGTGGTATGGATAAACATGAACCCGCAAGCAGGTCATGAACAGGCAGGAAGACGTCCTGCCGTAGTTTTATCACCATATTCCTATAATGCTAAAGTCAGCCTCGCAATATTCAGTCCAATAACAAACTAAATCAAAGGTTATCCTTTTGAAGTTATTATCCCCGATGGTTTCAAGGTGACCGGAGCAATCTTATCCGATCAGATTAAAAGTCTTGATTGGAAAGTAAGAAATGCCGAATTTTTTAATAAAATTCCAGAGTCATTTACTTTGGGAATATTAACCAAGGTTGCTACTTTGTTGCGTTTCAATAACTAATTATGCCGACAATCGAAAGACAAATTGAAAATTGCACTGTTAGGAAACTATGATGATCGCCTTAACTCCGTTGAAGAAAGGATAAAAAAGAGAATCCAATGAACCCGATAGCCAAAGAACTCAACCAAATCATTACATCCGGCAACGCCAACCTGATGGCGATGTTTTCCGACATTGGCCAAAATCTTTTTTTCCCCAAGGGCATTTTGACGCAAAGTGCGGAAGCCAAGAAAAAGGCCCATAAATTCAATGCCACTGTCGGTATTGCCACAGAAAATGGCCACACCATGCATCTGCCATCGGTGATGAACGCTGTTACCGGCATAACACCTGAAAATGCGTTGACCTACGCACCTTCTTACGGTCTTCCGGAATTAAGGCAGACATGGCGTGAAGCGTTGCACCGCAAGAATCCTTCTATCGCCTCCCCTGAAGCGATCAGTCTTCCCGTGGTGACCAGCGGAATCACTCACGGCGTCAGTGTGTTTGCCGATATCTGGGTGAAACCGGATGATGTCATTATCCTGCCAGACATGATGTGGGGCAACTACAATATGATCTTTTGCGTTCGCAAAGGCGCGCGTATAGAACAATATCCCCTTTTTTCCGAATCCGGCGGTTTCAATCTGGATGCGTTTGAGCAAACCGTGCGGCAACAGGCCGAAGACCGGCGTAAAATCATCGTACTATTGAATTTTCCCCATAATCCTTCCGGTTATTCGATAACCGAGGCCGAAGCCGATCGTATTGTCGAAATTCTTACCCGTCTTGCGGAAGGCGGCATTAATGTGATTGCCGTCACCGACGACTCCTATTTCGGCCTCTTTTATGAAGAAGATACGTTAAAAGAGTCTCTTTTTGCACGTCTTTATAATCAGCATCCGCGTATCTTGGCGGTCAAACTGGATGGCGCCACTAAAGAAGATTTTGTCTGGGGTTTGCGCGTGGGATTTATCACTTACGGCAATAAAATTGAAGGTGACCCCGAAGCGGTGTATGACGCGCTTGTGAAAAAAACGGCCGGGTGTGTGCGTGGAACCATATCAAATGCCTCGCGTTTAAGCCAATCGCTTTTGCTGAACGCAATGAAAAGCGATACTTATGATTCCGAAAAGAAGGCCAAAACTGAAATTCTTAAAGCTCGCGCCCAGTGTGTTAAACGCGTTCTCGCAGACCCGAAATTTAGCCAGGCCTGGGATGTTTATCCATTCAACTCCGGCTATTTTATGTGCATTCGTCTTAAAAAACACGATGCGGAAACGGTGCGGCGTCATTTACTTGACAAATATGGTGTGGGGCTGATTGCCATCGGTAAAAAGAATCTGAGGGTTGCTTTTTCATGTTTGGACGAAAACCAAATTCCGGAATTATTTGATATCCTCTTTCAGGGTATTGAAGATTTGGAAAAATAACCAGGCAATGCCGAAACCATTTAAGCGGAAAGAATCGACCCATTCTGACGCTTTCGCCTCCTCACAAGACCCTATCGCCCGAAAATTGCTAATCAAAGGAATGGTTCAGGGCGTAGGGTTTCGTCCTTTTGTGTATCTGCTCGCCCATAAGTACGATTTGGAAGGTGCCGTTGCCAATACTGCGGCCGGTGTGTCTGTCCATATCGAAGGCGCACCGCAAAATATCCAAAATTTTTGCGATAGTCTGGAAAAGCAAAGCCCGCCGCTGGCGTATATTACTGACATTACGGTTTCATCTGAATCAATCCGCAATTACCCGGATTTTACAATTACCAAAAGTCAGGATAACGGAAGCCGCACCACCCTTATCTCTCCTGATATTGCCTTATGTGATGACTGCCGCGCCGAACTGACCGATCCACATGATCGCCGTTACCAATACCCGTTTATTAACTGTACGAATTGCGGCCCCCGCTACACCATTATAAAAGATGTCCCCTATGACCGGCCCAGTACATGTATGCACAAATTTACAATGTGCCGTCTATGTCAGGCCGAATATGACGATCCGCGTAATCGACGCTTTCATGCCCAACCGAATGCGTGTCCCACTTGCGGTCCCCAGGTTTCCCTATATGACAACCAAAGGAATTTCATTGCAGATGTTAATGCTATTGAAGAAACTGCCCGGCTATTAAAACAAGGCGCGCTAATCGCAATTAAGGGTTTAGGCGGTTTTCATCTGGCAGCGGATGCCACTAATAATAATGCGGTTTTGCGGCTGCGCCGGCGTAAACAGCGTGATGCCAAACCCTTTGCTGTGATGGCCGGTTCTGTTGATCGAATCCGACGGTTCGCCCTGGTAAACCCGGATGAAGAAACGGTCCTGAACAGTTGCCAGCGCCCTATTGTACTACTGACTAAAAAGAACAATCATCACATCGCAGCAGCCGTAGCGCCCCAAAACCGCTATTTGGGAGTTATGCTGCCCTACACCCCACTCCATTACCTGCTGTTTAATTATGATTTTGAAGGGCTTGTGATGACCAGCGGCAATCCAGGGGGAATGCCTATATGTATTTCCAATGACGGCGCCTTTAAGATGCTGTCGGATATTGCTGATTATTTTCTGATTCATAACCGAGATATCTGTTTGCGCTGTGATGACTCGGTCGTTAAATACACGCATAGCGCCGTGCGCTTTTTCCGGCGCGCCCGGGGCTATGCGCCGATGCCAATCTTTCTTCGGCGCGACATGCTGCCCATCCTTGCGTGCGGCGGTGAATTGAAAAATACGGTATGCCTGACCAAAGGTGACCATGCCTTTGTGAGCCAGCATATCGGCGATCTTAAAAATCACGAAACTTACACCGGTTTTCAGCAGACGATCAGGCATCTGCAAAAAATCCTGGATAGCAAACCTGAAATTGTCGCCTGTGACCTGCACCCCGATTATCTCAGCACACGCTATGCCAGGGAACAGAATGCAACAGTAATTGCGGTGCAGCACCACCATGCACACATCATAAGCTGCCTGGCTGAAAATCGAGTCGAAGGACCTGTCATCGGACTTGCTTTGGACGGTACAGGGTATGGTGCGGACGGTGCGGCCTGGGGCGGCGAGGTTTTACTGGCTGATATGATTCAGTTTCAGCGCATGGCGTTTTTGGCCTACACCGGTCTTCCCGGAAGTAACGCGGCCATTAAAGCGCCTTGGCGCATGGCTGTGAGTTATCTGTACGCAACCTTTGGGAATGATTTTCAGAATCTGAATCTGCCCCTGTTTGAACAGGTAGGGGAGCAAAAAATTCGATTCATCGTTGATATGATTGATAAAAAGATCAACACCCCTTTAACTTCCAGCCTGGGGCGGTTGTTTGATGGCATCGCCGCAATCATCGGTTTAGGCAATCATATTTCCTTTGAAGGGCAAGCCGCCATGAATTTGGAAATGATTGCCGCAGACAGTATGGAAGTATCGTATGACTACCAGTTGCAATACCGGGAAACCTGCCTGATTTTATGGCAACCGCTGATACGAGGCATTATACAGGATATGCACAAAGGGATTTCTTCGGCAATCATTAGCGCCAAATTTCACGCCACGGTTATTAACATGTTTTGTGAAGTTTGTGAAACTGTCAGAAAGAGCAGCGGTGTTAATCAAGTCGCTTTAAGCGGCGGTGTCTTTCAAAACACCATTATTTTAACAGGTGTGATGCGCTTGCTTCAAAAAAAGGGCTTTCAAGTTTATACGCACTCAATAACACCTTGTAATGATGGCGGTTTGTCATTGGGACAGGTGCTGATTGCGAATGCGATTGCCCTATGATTCCAAAACTCAGATCGAGTTTACCACGAAATCGTTGAACACTGGCACAAATGGTGGATATAATCTTGTCTGTACCGTCATCATTCAACCTTTTTTTCCCGTTCGGCAGAGCAATACGCATAGCTTTGCGCAGACTGTCAAAAATATGAGAGCGCCGGTGCAGTTCCGGAACTTGCTGCTGAAACCGAGTGTCATTGATTATATCTGAAACAATTCGTGCCAGTCAGATAGAGGATTGTTTTCCGGTTTTAGGCTACCCACATAAGGCGGGACACATTGAAATCAGTCACTCGTTACGAGGCTCTGCCTCGTAACGCGCAGTGGCAGGCTCTGCCTGCTGCAACGTCGTTTTGTGCAGGAGGCAGAGCCTCAGATTATCCGCTACGAGGCGGAGCCTCGAACGAGGGAAGTGTCCCGGCTTATGTTGGTAGCCGAACTTGGCTACCAACATAAGGCGGGATACTTTGTAAAATCAAGATGTTAGCCTCATAGGTGAATTTGCAGAATTTCGTGGTTCCGGTAATTCTCCCATCC
>JAOZRC010000172.1:5181-9285 GCA_029940345.1 Desulfobacterales bacterium | reverse complement strand
CTCAAGCCGAAATAATCACACCGCCTGACGAAATAATCAAAATGTACCAAAAAGGGCGCGGCAGTATCCGTATGCGCGCTATTTATAATATAGAAAACGGCGACATTGTAATCACCGCTTTGCCGCACCAGGTATCCGGAGCCAAAATACTGGAACAGATCGCCGCACAGATGCAAGCGAAAAAACTACCGATGGTGGCGGACCTGCGCGACGAGTCCGATCATGAAGAACCCACGCGTTTGATCATTACACCGCGTTCCAATCGGGTGGATAAAGAAACCTTGATCGCCCATCTGTTTGCCACCACCGATCTTGAGCGCAATTATCGCGTGAATATGAATATCATCGGCTTAAATGGCCTTCCCCAGGTCAAAGGACTGAAAGTGCTGCTCACCGAATGGCTGGCGTTTCGCAAAGCCACTGTTACGCGCCGGTTACAGCATCGCCTAAATAAGGTTGTCGCACGTTTGCATATCCTGGAAGGTCTGCTCATCGCCTATCTGAATATTGACGAAGTGATTGCCATTATCCGCCAGCATGACCATCCCAAAACACAACTGATGCGGCAATTCGAATTGAGCGATGAACAGGCCGAAGCGATTTTACAACTGCGTCTGCGCCATTTAGCCAAGCTGGAAGAGATCAAACTCAAAGCCGAGCAGGATAAGCTTGGGCGCGAAAGAAAACAGCTTGAAGGTATTTTGAACTCTGAGGCACGTCTTAAAAGTCTGATGCGTCGGGAACTGCAAGCGGATGCTAAAAAATATGGTGACGACCGCCGCTCCCCCTTGGTTGAACGTCGGGACGCCCGCGCCCTTAGCCATGAAGATATTATTCCGGTTGAGCAGTTAACGGTTTTTATTTCCGAAAATGGCTGGGTGCGCGCCGCCAAAGGCCATGAAATCGATCCTGCCAAATTGAACTATAAAGCGGGAGACCGTTTCAAAGCATCTGCTCATTGCCGTAGCAACTTGCAGGCTGTATTTTTGGATTCTACTGGTCGCACCTATTCGGCTCCGGCGCATAGCCTGCCTTCAGCCCGGGGACAGGGCGAACCGCTCACCGGGCGATTCAACATTCCCAATGGCGCTATCATCGAAACGGTTTTAAGCGGGTCGCCGGATAAATTGCTATTAATGGCCAGCAGCGCCGGTTACGGTTTTATCACCCGATTGTCCGATTTATACACCAAGAACCGCAGCGGCAAGGCGATATTAAGCTTGCCATCCGGTTCACGCCCGTTGCCGCCGATTGAAATTTTAAATCCGGATGAAGTCAGGCTTGTTGCGATCAGTAATGAAGGACGCATGTTAATATTCGGGCTGCCTAAACTGCCAACCCTGTCCCGTGGCAAAGGTAATATGATTATTCGTATTCTACCGCAAAATATAAAAACAGGTAAAGAATGGCTTGCCTTTCTGATTATCCTGCCGGTAGACTGCCAACTGGTTATCTACGCGGGAAAACGCCATTTACGGTTGACGCCGGGCAACCTGGAAAAATTTTGCGGCGAACGGGGACGCCGAGGATTGAAACTGCCACGCGGCTTTCAGAACGTTAACCGTGCCGAGGCGATTCCTTTGTCTCAAAAGCCGTTGCTTTAGGCGACAATGGTTACGGGTGTCAGGCGTCGGTTCCTGAAACCTGAAAGATGATTTGACGGTGTTTATCAAAACCCCAAAGGCTCTCGAATATCACGCGGTATCTCAAACATCATTTCCATCTCGGGCATTTTCAAAGCCACCTGATCGCCGCGTCCTTTCGTGCAGAGCATATTGTCAGAGGTGCGCCTGATTTCAAAATCAATAACAATTTTAATCGTGGCATCCTTTAGAACGGCTTTACAAATAAATTCATCACCATAGCGCAGCGGAACGATAAATTTGGTTGTGGTTTTGGTGATGGGGAAAAAACAGCTATTTTTTTGCGAATAGGCGTACAGGTCGATGCCGGCGTCTTTGAACAGTCCGAAACGGGCGATATCAAAATATTTCAAATAATTGCCATGCCAGACCACATGCAGCGGGTCCAAATCATGAAAAGGCACGGTTAATTTTACCTGATAGATTCGGTCTGGGTTCATAAGGGCTTTCACCTTTGACTTTCCATTTTTTCGCATAACAGTGATATGATATATTTCCAAAACTAATCTGAAATGATACCTATTTCAGATGTTCAAATCAAGTGAATTTATAATTAAGGACATTTTTTGAAAATGCGTTATCCGTCCTATCTTGAACAGAATTTTACATTCCCCCGCTTTTGCCGAGTGAGGATGCACTATCCGCACCTTCAAATTGATGACCTCGAAGACGCCGTTAGGCGGGCATCAAATGAAGTTTTGCCTGGAAGCGGCATTCGCGCCGGACACCGTGTCGCTATCGGGGTCGGCAGCCGTGGAATTGCCAATCTGCCGTTGATTATCCGGGCGCTGTGCCGCCAACTTATCCAAATGGGAGCCTTGCCGGTGATTATTCCGGCGATGGGAAGTCATGGCGGCGCAACGGAGACAGGCCAAGCGGAGGTTCTCAAAACGCTGGGGGTAACGGCGGAATTTTGCGGCGCTCCGATCCGGTCATCCCTTGCCGTCAAGCAGGTCGGCATGGCCTTTGGAAAAGTTCCGGTCTGGTTTTCCCAGGACGCTTTAAAGGCCGACCATAGCATAATCCTTAACCGCATCAAACCCCATACCAAATTTAAAGCCGATATCGAAAGCGGTCTTTCCAAAATGCTGTGCGTGGGCATGGGCAAACACCGGGGAGCCTTAGCGTATCATAAATGGGCGCTGAAATTTGGCTTTGCAGCGCTTGTCAAGGAAATGGCGCAGACTATCATAACCAACACCAATTTTCGTTTCGGAATCGGGATTGTGGAAAATGCGTATGACCAAACGCTAAAAATTGAAGCACTGCCTGGCCAACGGATAGCAGCCCGCGAACCGGCACTATTGGAAATTGCCAAGGTGAATTTTCCGCGGTTGCCTATTTCCCAAGCTGATGTATTGATAATCGGGCAAATCGGCAAAGAGATCAGCGGTTCAGGCATGGACCCCAATGTTACCGGACGCGCCTTTGATTTAAAAGAGAGCGATTTTTCAGATGTTTTACAGGCCACGCGAATTGCCATTTTAAATTTATCGGCCAAGACCCAAGGCAATGCGATTGGGCTGGGCAATGCGGATTTTATTACGGAAAAACTCTTTCAGGCAACTGACTATCAAGCTACCCTGATAAATGCGCTTACCAGTATATCCCTTCGCAAAGCCTTTATCCCGATCCGTTTGCCTGATGACCGCAAAGTGATTCAAGCCTGTTTCACTACATTAGGGCCTGTGCCGGCCGATACGGTGCGCGCGGTTATTATCCGGGATACATTGCATCTCAGTGAATTCTGGGTTAGTAATGCGCTGAAGCCCGAGATCAGCCAAACCCAAGGGGCAAAGATATTGGAAAACATGTATTTGCAGTTTGACAAAAAAGGAAATTTCTGTGCTCCGTATGTAAGATAGCTGTGAAATATATCGACCTGTGCAATTGATTCAGAGTCCCATCGGGACGGCATATCGGTAGCAGTTATCCGTTTTTCAGATTACGTCAAAGCCCCATCGGGGCGGCATGTTCATCATCGTAAAATCGAATTGGAACGTCAGTTTAATTATTTCAGATTCCGAATAATGATAGCACGAAAGCCGATGCTATTACAAATATGCCGCCCCGATGGGGCTCTGACGTAATCCGAAAATGGATAACTGCTACTACCGATATGACGCTCCTACGGAGCTTTTAAGGACTTTTTATTTCAATTGCACAGGTTGAAATATATTGACATTGTTAAACACTATGCTATCAATTTAGTTCAATATTTACTTTGAGTGCAATTTAAAAATCATATAACTTTTAATGAAGGAGATTCTGATGAACCAAAAAGTAACGGTTGTCGGCGCTGGTAATGTTGGCGCCACCGCCGCCCAACGTGTGGCGGAAAAAGAACTGGCCGATGTTGTTTTAATCGATATTATTGAGGGTGTGCCCCAAGGCAAGGCGCTCGATCTGATTGAAGCCGCACCCATTGAAAAACATGATGCCTATCTTACCGGTATCAACA
>JAOZRC010000172.1:0-5081 GCA_029940345.1 Desulfobacterales bacterium | reverse complement strand
CTGATTGAAGCCGCACCCATTGAAAAACATGATGCCTATCTTACCGGTATCAACAGCTACGAAGCCTCCGCGGGTTCGGATGTGGTGATTATCACGGCGGGAATTCCGCGCAAACCCGGTATGAGTCGCGATGACCTGATCAACACCAATGCCGGCATTATGAAAAATGTCACCCAGGAAATTGTCAAATATTCTCCCAAGGCAATTCTGATTATTGTCAGCAATCCCCTTGATGCAATGTGTCATGTCGCCTTTGAAACCAGCGGTTTTCCCAAAAGCCGTGTGATCGGAATGGCCGGTGTGCTTGATTCGGCGCGTTTTCGGTCATTTATTGCAATGGAATTGAATGTTTCCGTGGAAAGCACCCATGCGTTTGTCCTGGGCGGCCACGGTGATACGATGGTGCCGTTGCCCCGGTATTCAACTGTCGCCGGTATTCCGATTACGGAGCTGATGTCCCAGGAACGGATTGATGCGCTTGTGGACCGCACTCGTAATGGCGGTGCTGAAATAGTCAAATTGCTAAAAACCGGCAGTGCCTACTATGCGCCGTCGGCTGCAGCCGTGGAGATGACCGAGTCGATTCTCAAAGACAAGAAAAAAATTCTGCCTTGCGCCGCTTATCTTGAAGGTGAATACGGATGCAACAAATTGTTCATGGGCGTTCCGGTGAAATTGGGAGCCAACGGTATTGAAGAAGTCATTGAAATTAAGCTGACTGATACGGAGCAAGCCGCTTTAGCCCACTCAGCGGATGCCGTTCAAGAACTAAAGGATGTTTTGAAAAAGCTGGCCTAAAAATTATCTTATGCAGGGTGGGTGAAGCGAAGCGGAACCCACTGTTTTATCTGGTTTGGTGGGTTTCGCTTCACCCACCCTACTACTTCAATATGCATCTCCTTCGCTCCCACTCGGGAAAAGAGCCAATAATCTTAAACAACTGTAAATACGAAAAACTGATATGAAGCGGATATACCAAACGCTTGGCGTTGCGGTTGTGACCACGGTGTTCTTCTGTGTCTTTTATTTCCAGGTTGATGATACCTTTGGGCAAACGACAGAAGCGCAAAAGGAAACCGAGGCGCCCAAAGGTGTTTCCAATGACCGTTCAATTCCGACGACGCTTAAAACGCTGATTTGGTCATGGAAAGATATCGAACTGAAACTTCACCAAAAAAAACAGGCCGCCCAATATGCCACACCGGAAGAAAAGACCGCAATCAATTCCCAAATAGATGCATTGAATCTGAAACTCGCCGGACTGAAAGATAATTTCGAAGACTTAGCCACCGGTGTTGATCTTAGTAATTTTGATGCGGAGCGAATTCGTGCGTTCAAATGGGAAGAAGAAGCCCTTAAATTGGTCCAACCGCTCATGCTGGAATTAAATCGAATGACCGCGCGTCCCCGTCAAATCGAACATTTACGCCGTCAAATCGAACATTTACAAAACCGGATGAATGCGATTGAAAGAGGTTTGGCACATCTGAAGGACTTATTGAAAGAGTCGAATATCAGCAATAAGGTATTACGCAAGCATCTTGAAAATTTATATGACACCTATCTGAACAACAAAACACAATTGGAAGATCAGTTGATCGTGGATCAATACCAACTCGATGAACTGCTTAAGCAAAAAGAATCTTTTTGGGAATCCGGGCGCCAGATTTTTGAATCCTTTTTTAAAAGCCGGGGACGTAACTTTCTTTTAGCCATTGTGATGTTCCTGGTTGTATTTTTTATCATGCGTATTTGGCATCGTTTGATTCATCGCTACAGCCCGATACATCAAAAAAAGGAGCGAACCTTTTTTATCCGGCTGTCAGATGTGTTTTACCATATCATTACAGTTGTCGGTTCAACGTTCGCATCATTGGCGGTGCTTTATATGACGGGTGACTGGTTGTTGCTTAGTTTTATGATTATTGTCCTGTTCGGAATCGCCTTATCCGCCAAAGCGGGACTGCCCCGGGTCTGGAAACAAATTCAACTGATGCTTAATTTGGGGACGGTCAGAGAGGGGGAACGAATTATTTACAATGGCGTTCCCTGGAAAGTGGCGTCATTGAGTTTGAATTCCAAGCTGGAAAATCCGCTGCTTGAACCTGACACCATTCGGGTTCGTTTAACAGAGCTTTTTAACAGCAATTCAAGAAATTATCACCCTGACGAACCCTGGTTTCCAAGCAAAATCGGAGATTGGGTGATTTTGGCAGACAAGACCCGCGGCCAGGTGTTCAGCCAGACATCGGAGATGGTTCAGTTGGTTTTGCGTGGCGGCAGCCGCAAAACCTATCAAACGCAAGACTATTTGGGACTTTCACCCCACAATATTTCGGCTGATTTTCGCATCAAAGTCGTTTTCGGATTTGATTACAAACATCAATCCGCAATTACTGAAGAGATACCAGCTCAATTAACTGGCGCACTTAAACAAGGATTTGTTGAAAAAGGGTATGGTGATGTTGTGTTACAGCTCAAAACAGAAGTGCAAAGCGCCGGTCATTCATCTTTAAATTTGGTGGTTATCGCTGATTTCGCAGGACAAACCGCCGCTTATTATAATCGCTTTAAGCGCATCATCCAAACATTGACGATCCAGGCATGCTCGGCGAACAATTGGGGCATTCCGTTCCCGCAATTGACGCTTCACAGGGCTGATACTGATAATTCCAAGGGAGCATCCGGATTGCCTTAGAGCCTGTTTGGAAAGTCGTGATCGAAGCGAAAAAGTGTGAGAGCGAGGGTTGATTTTCGCAAATTTTAAGGGAATAGCCGGCCTATTGCCATGAAATTTGTGGAAATCAGAACCGCTCTCACGCTTTTGCAGCCGATTTAAGACTTTTTAAACAGGCTCTTAGAAACGGATACGTTTCATCCTCAAATAAATTGCCGGGTCCGTTGTTTTGCTAAACTGGAATGAAGCGCCTTAATCCTTCTGAAAATAATGAATCCTTTCCGCGGTGCCGATACCGTGTTCTTGGCAAAACCGCATGGCAGGACCGGTGAATCCCCCTACGGACAGAAAGACCGGCAGGATTTTCTTTTTGGGGAATCGTTTTGCAAAGGCCTCCGCTTTTTCCACAAACTTGCGCGTTGGCGCGATACCGATTTTTTCCCCGGTTTTTTTAACCTCGACCAACACGGTGCGTCCGCAGGCAGAATCAGCGCGCACATCAATTTCCATCTCTTTGCCATCCGCCCGTTGAAATTTATCGCGCATACGCACCTCGGTTACATTCAACTGCGTGCAGTCTTTAACGCCGTCGAAATAAACCGACAGGGGGAAGCACTGGCGCGTGCGAAAATCGGTGAAGAGTTGAAACTCCGCAAATTTGCCTACCAGGTTGTTTAAGCGTCCTTGCAGGGAATTTCGGTGTTTTTTGAGCTGCTCAAGTTCGGCGGTGAAATCATCTTTAAATTTCGGGGCGAAACCGCTGATCTCTTTTTCAAAGCGATTGCGGAGAATCAGATAAATTGTGCCATCCCGAATTCCTCTGAAATCAATATCCGAACGTCCTTTTGTGATCACATCCGCCTTGGCCATTATTTCCAGTTTTTTGCGTATCTCAATTTCACTTATATCTAATCCCAATTCATCTTTCAGCTCGGAAGGCGTCCAATCCCGGTCGGCATGCTTGCTCAGATGGAGGAGTATGTTTTTGGCATAGCGCTCATTGATTCGATCAGTCGTCTGGTCGATATATTCGGCCCAGTTCATGGACATTTCAGAAGATGGATCTGTAATTTCATAATCAGTCGTATTGACAACGCCTTGTTCCGTAGTCAAGTCTTTATCTTCATATTCAGATTGAACGACACATGAAATGAAAAACGGATCGGACATGCACAGGGTATTAATTTGTTCAGCGGTTTCGTTGGTGATCGGCTCATCCAGGGACTCGGCGTATTTATACACCGCCTGCAACCCTTCCTCCGGAGTAAGATAGGGATTCATAAACTGGCGTTTCAGACGGCCGGCTTGCAGATATCTACTGATCACCTCAATTAACCAGCCCACATACGAACCGGTTACCAACATCGGTGCGCTCTTGGATTCGACTACATCATGAAAACTGCCGGCCAGTGTTTTGTCCGGTCCGACCTGACGTTTCCTGTCCATGTAAACATATTGTGTAATATTCTGAAATTCGTCAATGATGACCAGCGCCCGTCGTTTATAAAAATTGGCGAAGCGTTCGGGTGCCGTATAAGCAGTCTTCCACATCAGACCGTAAAAGCCCATCTCCAAGTCTGTTTTCATCGAATCGACATCATGAACGAAAAGGTCGGCCGCTTTCATCACACCGTATTCCCGGATTTGCGCCATCGTAAAAGGCCTGTCAATCGGCGCCGGGTCTCTTTCTGAAAAGGAGATATATTGTGAGGCAAAGGCGCAGTAATATTCAATGGCAAATTCGGGAAACCATTTTTTGGTTTCAGTAATGCTGAAATAAAAGGGGACAATCAGATCGTCAGCACTCCAAAGACGGTTAAAAATACGCTGCACAATAGCGGTTTTGCCGCTTTTACGACGCGCTAAAATCACCCTGGATTTGGACAGCAGTTTAGGGATGTTGTTCAGCCATTTTTCCAAAAGGCGAAATTCTTTGGCGCGACCTACCAAAAGATCAGGATCGCCAATACGTTCCGGTAAAGGATATTGCATTATGAACACCTTTTGCAAAATCGTTCTACGTTAAAAAGTGCAAACTATTTTTTGGCTAATATGAAGGATGCCAAAGAATACATACAATAAGGATAAAGGTCAAGGCCTCAAAACATCAATGGACAGGAATGCTGACAATGACCGGGTGCATTCCCAAAATGGCAGAAAAATTTTGATCTGTGAGGTTAGCGCTGAAAGCGCGTACTACTAAAGCCCAGGGCATCGCACTGGGTCTGGATATATTGTATTATCAGCCCTGAAAGGGCGGGCTGGCGATCTTTCTACTGCCTTTTCACACTAGCCCGCCCTTTCAGGGCTGATGGTTACATAATAACGGTCCCAGGGCGATGCCCTGGACTTTAAAAGTTCGCCCTTTCAGGGCTTTTTTTCATTAATCATCATTGACTGTTAT
>JAOZRC010000171.1 GCA_029940345.1 Desulfobacterales bacterium | reverse complement strand
GTAACGCACCGTGTTTATATATAAAATAGTTTGGATGATGATTTTGGTGCGTTACGGCTGACGCCTGACGCACCCTACAATCTCTGTACACACCCTACATCACGGCTACCAACATAAGCCGGGACACTAATGTAAAGCGGAAAGCTGTTCCGCGTCGTTCATAGCCGCATTGAGGTTGAAGAAGCGGAACAGCTTTCCGCTTTACTTTGTCCCGCCTTGTGTTGTAGCCTACATCACATAAAGAAAAAGATTGCCCTGCTGGAAAAACTTCGATAACTTCTTCTAAGCCGCCGTCGTCAAATGAGCCCAAGGATAAATATCCCCAAAAGCTTAAACCCGGCGGTCTGTCCGGCCATAAAGGAACTGCCAGGAAACTGATGCCTGTTGAGGATGTTGATGAAATTATTCCTCACTATGCTGACAAATGTAAAAATTGTGGCAAAGAACTGCCTCTAGAGGAGACAGCTGATGTAATCGGAGAACCGTTCAGATGGCAAGTTACAGAGATAGAACCTATTAAAAGCCTACGTCACAGAGCATCAGGGACATAACACTTTGTGTGAATGAGATGTCATACATCATCTGAAATACCACCGGAAATTGTAACGTCTGATTTCGGTACGAGATTATTCGGCATCCTCGCATATCTCGCGGCAGTTCTTCACGTTTCACGTCGTGGAACTCGTGAGTTTGCAACATTTTGGAGGTTTTGACTTTTTTGATACCATCAAGCTTGGTTTTTTCAGAAAACTCAAGCAAGCTGAAGCTCGCATTCCGCTATTCTGGAAAAGACAAAATTGGATCAGTATACGACCGCTTATCATATTTCCCTTGCTTTTCCATAACAAATACAGTATTGAACAGCATATTGCCGGCGTAGCTCAGTTGGTAGAGCAGCTGATTCGTAATCAGCAGGCAGGCGGTTCGAATCCGCCCGTCGGCTTCAAAATTATAGTGTTCCCGTTTCGGCTTTTCCAGGTGCCATAGACTTCCAGATAAATAATGTCACAAGGCCAGGGGATGAGATATATACACTGTAGCATGTCTCTTCGACCGAAACGTAGTGACATTGATTATCTGAATGTCTATAATTGCAAGATGAAGCTTGTAGTCCGCTATTAAAGCCTCACATTCACTTCTTGTCACAAACTCCCCGTTTGATTTCACCAAACTTTACCATAAAAAACATTTCTTACCATATATATTAGCCACGTGAAGACTCTTTAATTCCAATTTACAGGCAGAACATGTTCCAATTTTTTCAGACCCCAAATCAGATCATTATAGTTTGTTCTTTTCCGAAAACACCAACTATATATTTGACATTTTAGGTTCAATCCAATACCAATTTATTGATTGAACAGATTAGGATTACCCGGATTTGAACGTTGTTTCGGGCGTGTAATGATTTTTATTAAATAACATGTGATAGATATGAAAAAAAAGATAGAAGAACGTATTCAGGAAGAGATTCGCAAACGCGTATTGACACAGGATGAAACGATCCGTCAAAGGCAGGAACTGGAGTTGGATCGCGAGGCCAACCGCGAAGCGCTGGCCGAAATGACATCCCTTTCACGTCAAAATATTGACCAGATAGCCAAACAGGTGCGAGATGAATTTGCTAAAAAAAGAGGCCGCAAAAAGAAATTTATTATCTTTGGCGCAATTATCCTTTTGATAACGATACGTAACATCATTGTTAGCGATCCCGATGATACTCGCAAGCACCGTCCGGAATCAAACCAGACTGGCAAAATTCAATTCGTAGAATCATTTACCAATAATAAGAACAACTGGCCGATAGGTGAAAATTATGAAATCAAACGTGATTTTCAGGATGGGCGCTATATGTACGCTAATAATAATCAAGGCTTTTGTTCATGGGATCAGATTCCGGTTAAGTTTCCCGCAAATTATGAAATAGAATTGACATCTGTATGGCTAAAAGGCCAATATGACGAATACGGCTTTATGCTGGTTGATGCGGCTCAAAAAACCAGTTTTTATAGTTTTCAGATCAATGCGGACGGTTCCGCCCGCGTCGGCACGATGGTGAATAATGAATGGGCGCGGGCGGCAAACTGGACCGAAGATAGAGCGCATCAGGGAGATGGCAAAACAGCGAACACCCAACGCCTGAAAGTCAAAAAGGGGGAATACGAATATTTTGTAAACGATGTATCCGTTGCCCGCGGGCAACTCAATAAGACCGGACCATTTGGCTCTATTGCAGTTCGCAACTGCGGCGATCAAACGGTTGCGTTTGATCATTTGAAAATTTTATCCGTTGATGATACTAACAGGAAGAAAATCATCATGGATGAATCCTTCGATACACCGGATGCGGGGTGGACGCCCAAGAGCAAATTGATAAGCCATCGCTATTTTGAAAATAATATGTATTATTATCGTGCCAATGAAAAAGACACCTGCTTTTTCACTGCTATTGATATGCCGCTGGACGGTAATTTTGAGGTAAGCCTTAAAAGTGTCTGGAAAAACGGTGAACAGGGAGCTTATGGTCTGGTTTTAGCACAAAATTTTACTAATTTTTTAGCGTTTCACTTACACAGTACGGGCAATGCAGAGTACTCGTGGTATGCGGTTGATACATATAAAAAGGAATCCGGCTATATAAAATGCGGTCATCCCGGTGACGGTGAGATTGCCAATGTCCATCGTGTACGCGTTAAAAAGGGGCAATTTAAGTATTATATGAACAATAAATTGGTCACGACGGGAGCGATGCCCGATATAGACATCAAAAAAATCGGTGTCAGAGTCTGCGGCAGACAGACTGTGGCGTTTGATAATTTAAAGGTTAAACGTATCCATTAAAGTGTTAAAAGGAGGTATTATGAAACAATTTTTTAAAGCGGGTCTGGTGTCGATCATATTATTGTTTTCATTCACCTACGTATGGGCGTATGATCAAAAACCTCTGTTACCTGTTCATACATTTAAAGCCGGGGTTGAATCGCTTTATTTTAAGTATGAAGAACCTGCCTATATGCAGGAGGATGGTGCTTTATTCGGATTTTCCGGTAGTTACATTTACCACGGAAACAACCACCTGATGCTGGACGCCAATGTCAGTTTGGTTTTTGGTGAACTTGATTATGACGGACAGACCCAGGATGGAACGCCGGCGAAGGCCGACACCGAAGATTCGATCTTTGAAACACGAGGATTAATCGGAATTGATTTTTATTTACCAAACAATTTTGTCTTTACACCGTTTGTTGGCATCGGTTATCGCTACTGGAATGATGATATCGGAGGCTCCGGGGGCTATGAAAGAGAAATTCGCTATTTGTATTCTCCGTTGGGAGCCCGATTCCTCCAGGTTATAGATGCTAACTGGTCATGGGGTCTGAACCTGGAATATGATTTGTTTTTAAGCGGCGAAGTGAAAAGCCACCTGAGTGATGTTCATCCGGCTTTTGATGATGTTGAAAATGATCAGGATTTTGGCGATGGCTATGGCGTCGGCTTTTCTGTTATGATAAATCGTAAAATCGGAGACCGTTTCGGTTTGTCTTTCGAACCTTATGTGAAATACTGGGATATTGATAAATCGAATGTTTCCTATTGGACGGTTCAAGATATACCCTTTGCATCCGGAATCGAACCCGCCAACGAAACAACGGCAATTGGCTTGCGCGTTTATTTTACATTTTAACCTTATGAATGGGGACAAAATAACTTCCCAATTTTCAGAAGAGGAGTGCAAGCTTCAGCTTGCGGGTTCCGCCATTTGGGAACGCAAGCTGAAGCTTGCACGCCGAATGGGGAAACTATTGCGCAAATTTTAAACATTTAATTAAAGGAGGAAGATTCATGTTCAAAAAAGGAAAATCAGCTTTATTCATTGGCATTGTGTTGTGTATTGTTTGCGGTGTCGCCGCCGGTCTCGGAATGGCAGCGGAAAAACCGTTCACATTCGGGTTGCTCCTGGTCGGACCTTATAATGATCATGGCTATAGCCAGGCGCATTTTGAAGGTGGGCAATATGTGGAACAAAAAGTTCCGGGAACGAAAATGATCTATATTGACAAAGTGAATCCCGCGGATCGACCCGGCATCACCATCACCCAACTGGTGGATGACATGGCAGGCAAAGGCGCTAAACTCATTATCGCCAACTCGGATGATATGAAAGATGGTGTCCGGGAAGCGGCGCGGCTGCATCCCAAGGTCCATTTCATTCACATTTCCGGAGATGACGTTCTGACCGGCAAAGCGCCTAAAAATCTCAGCAACCTGTTCGGACGGATGGAATATGGTAAAATGATGGCTGGCTTTGTTGCGGCCTTGAGTACAAAATCTGGTAAAATCGGCTATCTCGGACCGCTGGTGAATGAAGAAACCCGCCGTTTGGCTGCCTCATGCTATCTGGGTGCGCGCTATGCCTGGGAGAAAGTTTTAAAAAAGAATCCGGCTGATCTGAAATTTAAAGTCACCTGGATCGGATTCTGGTTTAATATTCCGGGCGTTACGCTTGACCCCACTCAAGTCGCTCAGAACTTTTTCAACAGTGGTTATGATGTGGTCGCTTCAGGAATAGACACCACCGAAAATCTGGTTGTAGCCAAACAAAAACAGCAAGCCGGCAAATACGCCCGCGCCATTCCGTATGATTATAAAGGCGCCTGTAAAGGAGCGGGTGATGTTTGTCTTGGCGTGCCCTATTTCAATTGGGGTCCCAGTTTTGTCAACCTTATCAAATCGTCCCAAGAGGGAAAATGGAAATCCCAATGGCTCTGGCTGGGACCGGACTGGAAAGATATAAACAATGAAGATGCCAGCACTATCGGGTTTGCCGCCGGACCGGCCCTTGCCGCCGATGCCAAAGCCAAACTGGATGCGTTTGTAAAAGATTTGGGAACCGGCAAAACAGAGTTGTTCAAGGGGCCGCTGCATTACCAGAATGGTGACCTGTTTATCAAAGAAGGCTCTAAGGCCACAGATAAACAGATATGGTATATGAAGCAACTGTTGAAGGGCATGGAAGGGCCGAGTAGCGCAAAATAGTTGGTTCAGTCATCTATATTGATTCCCCCAACGTTCAACATTGAACATTCAATAAAAAGATGAACGTTGAATGTTCAATGTTGAATACGAATGAAGACGAAACAATGCGGATTGAGCTACAAGATATTCATAAATACTACGGACCGGTGCGCGCCAACAACGGCGTAAGCCTGACGATTGCATCCGGAGAAATTCACGGCATACTGGGCGAAAACGGAGCAGGTAAAAGCACTTTGATGAAAATTTTGTCAGGCTTTATCCATGCCACCAAGGGAACCATTCTTATTGACGCTTGTCCGGTGAAATTTGAAAATCCGGCCCAGGCGTCTCTAATGGGCATCGGTATGCTTTACCAGGACCCGCTTGATTTCCCTTTTCTGACAGTCCTTGACAATTTTATGCTGGGCCTGACAGATGGTCTCTCTGTTCAGGCGGATCAGTTTCGTAATCAATTGAACGAATTGTCTGCATCATTCGGCTTTCAAGTTAATCCCGACATCCCGGTTCAACGCTTGACCATCGGTGAACGTCAGCAACTGGAAATATTAAGATTGCTTGGCCTGGGAATTGAAGTCTTGGTGTTAGATGAACCGACCACAGGCATTTCCGCCGTTCAGAAACAGCTTTTATTTCAGGCGCTCAAAAAACTGGCCGCGGATGGCAAAAGCGTCATTTTGGTGTCCCATAAGCTTGAAGATGTCGAAGCCTTATGCGACCGGGTCACGGTTTTACGGTATGGTGCGGTGACCGGCGCTATGGAAAGCCCTTTTGACACCGGGATGCTTCTGAAAATGATGTTTGGCGCACCACCTTCGCAACCTTTGCGCAAAGCGGCGCAATCAGGATCATCTGTTCTGGAAATGAAACAGGTTTATGCCTCTGGCGGGCGTTCCGGATTAAAGGATTGCAGCATCACTTTCCGCCAGGGGGAGATGATCGGACTGGCCGGTCTGGAAGGCAGCGGCCAGGGCGTATTTCTCAGAGTGGCGTCGGGCATGCAAAAACCCGCCCTGGGTGAAATATCACTTCGAGGCGCCCGAATCAAAGGCGGTGCCTTTCCAGCCTTCAGGCAAGCGGGTGCGGCTTTTTTACCGGCGTCGCGCTTGGAAGAGGGACTCATTCCCGGATTAACCCTGACCGAACATTATGCCCTTCAAAATAAGAGTTCCAAATTTCTGATTCCCTGGGCGCAAGCCTATCAACAAGCCCAAAAGTGCATCAATTTATTTCGCATTAAAGGACAGCCGCAAACGTTCGTCCAAACATTATCCGGAGGAAATCAGCAACGTCTTTTGCTGTCATTTCTACCGGATAAGCCCAAGCTCCTATTGCTTGAAAATCCCACCCGCGGCTTGGACTTGGAATCCGCCCATTGGGTGTGGCAGCGCCTCTGCAACTATGCTGACCGCAAAGTTTGCATTGTCTTTGCATCTTCCGAATTGGATGAAATCCTTATGGTGGCAAATCGTGTCCTGGTTTTTTTTGATGGCAGCATCATCAAAGATGTAAAAGCTGACGAAACCGATGCTGATGAATTGGGGCGGGCGATTGCCGGTAAATGTGACTGACAGCAGTAAAATAAACCAAATGCAATTGAGTAAATCATTATTATCCGGCTTTAAGCTACTATTGAATGGGTTGTTGACCTTGACAGTCGTGTTCTGCTTTACCACGCTGATTCTTTTAATAGCCGGCGCACCGCCACTGGCCGCGTATTACCATATCTTCAAAGGATCATTAGGCTCCTGGATCACATTCGGCCATGTGGTCAAAACTTGGATTCCGCTAACACTTTGTTCAACCGGCCTGATATACACCTTTCGGATCGGTCTTTGGAATATCGGTGTGGAAGGTCAGATAATGATGGGAGCCGTTTTTTCAACCGCTATGCTGCGTTGGGGCGCCGATTGGAATCAGCCGTTCGGGGTGATCGGTTTGGCTTATGGTGCCGGCATTAGCGGCGGCGCGATGTGGGCAATCATCGCGGGATTCCTGAAAACCAAGGGAGGGGTGAATGAAATATTCGCCGGCTTAGGGCTTAATTTTGTCGCCCAGGGTTTGATTCTTTGGCTTATTTTCGGACCCTGGCGGCGTCCCGGTGTCGCCTCAATGAGCGGTACAGAACCGTTCCCGTATGAATTATGGTTAAGTAATTGGCCGGGACTGCGCATCGCACCGGCCGGACTGGCCTTGGCTATCGGGGCGATTTTCCTAACGGCGCTGATTTTAAAATACACCCGTATCGGCTTGAATTTAAAAGCAATCGGTAATAATGCCCAAGCGGCGCGTTTGTTTGGTTTGAATCCGAAGCATCACATGCTTTTGGCCATGCTTTTTGCCGGCGGTTTGGCCGGCTTGGCCGGTAATATCCAGGTTACGGGGATCTATCATCGGCTCTTACCGGCGATTTCCAGCAACTACGGTTATCTGGCGCTGATGGTGGTAATGCTGGCCAATTATAATATCTGGGCGGCACCATTGGTGGCCTTTTTTTTTGCCTGCCTGAATGTCGGCAGCATCCAATTGCCCATGGCGCTTCGCCTGGATTCGTCTTTAAGCGGGGTGATTCAAGGTTCGCTGGTTTTAGCCACGCTGGCGGTTCAAGCCTGGCGTGTTAAACGGAACAAGTAACGTTGATTGTCGTTTGTAGGGTGGGTATCTCCGGAATAAAGCTGACGCCGAGCTGATATTTTCGTTGGCGATGCCCACCGTTTCGATAAAAGCCGGTGGGCAAAGGTTATTTTCATAAAGCAGGGTTATCCCTTTGCGTTCTTATCAGTCATAAACCAGGTAGGTGGGAAAAACTTGCCCACCCTACATTTTATAGCAACTACTATGATTTCCGATCTAAACCTGACAATCCTATTCGCATCAGTCATCGCGGGTGCCGCACCGGTGGTGATAGCAGCCATCGGTGAAACCATCACCGAAAAAGCCGGTATTATCAATCTATCCTTAGACGGAACGATATTATTAAGCGCCATGACGGCGTTTGCCGTAGCCTATGAAACGGACAGCCTGCTGCTCGGTTTTGGCGCCGCCGGAATTGTGGGCGCTTGCGTTGCCGGAATTGTGGCCCTGTTCAGCATTTATTTAGGCCAATCACAAGTGGCGGTGGGATTTGTATTAACCCTGATGTGTCGGGATTTGGCCTATTTTTTGGGCAATCCTTACTCCCGTTTGCAAGGGCCCCAGGCATCTCCGCTGCCGTTACCTTTTTTAAAAGA
Organism: Desulfobacterales bacterium; assembly: GCA_029940345.1. Taxonomy (GTDB): domain Bacteria; phylum Desulfobacterota; class Desulfobacteria; order Desulfobacterales; family JAUCGF01; genus JAUCGF01. The sequence continues at coordinate 1,031 of JAOZRC010000171.1, read as the reverse complement.
GATTCCCTTTTTGGGAACGGTTTTTTGCAATCATAATCTGCCTGTGTATCTAAGTCTTGCGCTGATTTTCATCAGTTGGCAGTATATTTATCGAACATCTTATGGCTTAAAACTCAGATCAGTGGGTGAGAACCCGGAAGCTTCTTTTGTAAGGGGAATCAATCCCCGTAAAATTCAATTAACCTACGCACTCTGCGGTGGCTTTCTCGTGGGAATAAGCGGTGCCGTTTTTTCACTGGCAATCAAACCGGGCTGGGGGCGGCCCCAGGGTGCCGAAGGCGTTGGCTGGATTGCGTTGGCGCTGGTTATCTTCGGCGGCTGGCACCCAATCAGGGCAGCCGCCGGTGCCTATTTCTTTTCCTTTTTACAAGTGATCGGAATTCATGCCCAAACCTGGTTGCCTAACGCACCGGCCCAGGTGTTTCAAGTCGCTCCTTTTCCATTAATGATATTCACCCTTGTACTGATGCATTTGGCCCAGAAAGAAGCGGTTTTGAACTGGACCGAGGAAAAAGCATGGCTGCGAACACTGATCCGCATGTTTTCCGGAACGGCTCCTCAATCGTTGGGCAAAACCGAGATATCCAATTGAATCATTTTATTTGGCATCCTTCATTCGTCGGTTTACACTTTGTCCCGTTAGGGACATAATATCTATAGAAAGAAAACCCACTAACATGACAAGTCACGTAGGGACGAAATAACTTCCCCATTCCGGAGTGCGAACTTCAGTTTGCACTCCTCTATAATCACCGATTCGCACAATCTGCTCCGGCAGAACGGCAAACCAGTCGTGCCATTGGTAATTACCTGTAAATGATGCGCCGTCAGAAAATGCTACGAAAACATCTCCCTGCGCGCTGAGACTGTCTGTGCCAAAAGCGATGATATCGGCCCGGCCATCGCCGTTCAGATCGCTGACCCGCGGCCGTTCATACATGCTGGCGGCAAAATATTGATGCCAGATTGCAGGTGCGCCGAAGCCGGTGCCGTAAGACAGCGCCACATACACGCTATGGCCGGTGCGGTTA
>JAOZRC010000170.1 GCA_029940345.1 Desulfobacterales bacterium | reverse complement strand
ATCAGTAACAATGTTTTTCAAACATTTAAAAAAGCGTTTTACCGGCAAAGAAGCGGTTGATTTGAAATCTTAAAAGTGAAGGAGAGCAAAATTATGAAAGCGAAAATTCAGGAAGCGCTGAATGAAATCAGGCCAATGCTGCAGCAGGACGGCGGTGATGTGGAGCTTGTTGATTTTGAAGACGGCATCGTCAAAGTACGGCTACAGGGCGCTTGTGCCGGTTGTCCCATGTCCCAAATGACGCTGAAAAGCGGAATCGAAAGAGTGCTGAAAACGAAGTTTCCAGAAATCAAATCTGTCGAATCGGCCGCTTAGAGCCTGATTACAATTTTAACCCTTACTCGTCAGTCATAAATTTCGGTTTCAATGATTCTGACATGTTATGAAATAACTTAAAACTTGGTAATAGTTCACCGCAAAATCGCAGAGGACAGTATTCGTAGGAGTGCGAAAATTTTTTTCGCCCTACCGCGAGCGAAGCGAGCGGCACAGCAAAGGCAGACTGCCAGATTCGACTGCTCCCTGCAAATTTACGGTGAACTATTACAAAACTTGTAACTTTCGAGAACCCTTACAAAGAGTGAAACGATGAGCATCGCAAAAAATATCGAAATAATTATATCCAAATCATCCTGGATTCGTAAAATGTTTGAAGAGGGCGCGCGCCTTAAAGCCGAACACGGCGCTGAGAATGTATTTGATTTCAGCCTGGGCAATCCGAATCTTGAGCCGCCTGAAGCGTTTAAAAAAACGTTGAAAGAGATTGTCAACACGCCGGTTGAAGGAATGCACGCCTATATGCCCAATGCGGGCTATCCTCCTGTACGTGCCAAAGTGGCTGAATATCTCTCGGAGGAACAGCAAGCCGTTCTCACAGCGGATGAAATCGTTATGACTTGTGGCGCTGCCGGCGCGTTGAATGCGATTTTTAAAGCCATTCTTGATCCCGGAGACGAGGTGATCGCACCGACGCCCTGTTTTGTCGAATACGGCGCCTATTGCTCAAATCACGGCGGTGTGTTAAAAACGGTGCAGACCCAACCGGATTTCACACTGGACATTGATACTATATCGGATGCGATCACTGCCAAAACCAAAGCGGTCCTGATAAATTTTCCCAATAATCCCACTGGCCAGGTGTATACGGAAGACAATCTTAAAGCATTAGGAACACTTTTAAAAGACGCCGGCCGGAAACTGAATCGCACGATTTATCTATTGTCCGATGAACCTTACCGCAAAATTATCTATGATGGGATGATAGCGCCCAGTATCTTTTCCTGCTATTCAGAGAGCATCCTGGCAACATCTTACTCCAAAGACCTTTCAATTCCCGGGGAGCGCATCGGCTTTCTCGCGGTGAATCCCCACGCCACATTTAAAGATGACCTGGTAAACGCAATGACGCTGACAAACCGCATCCTCGGCTATGTCAACGCACCGGCCTTGATGCAGCGCGTGATCGCATCTTTGCAAGGTGAAAGTGTGGATATGTCATTATATGCCCGCAAAAGAGACCTGCTCTGTGACGGGATGTCTGACTGCGGATATAATTTTATAAAACCGTCTGGCGCTTTTTATCTCTTCCCCCAAACGCCGATTCCTGATGATGTTAAATTTGTACGGGCACTCCAAGAAGAGTTGATTTTAGCCGTGCCGGGCAGCGGATTTTACGGCCCCGGTTATTTCCGCCTGGCTTTTTGTGTGCCGGATGAAACCATTACAAACGCTATGCCCGCGTTTAAGCGTGTGATAGATAAGTTTTAGTTTCAAGTCGTAGGTTGGGTTGAGGAACGAAACCTGACGAATTCAGGCTGATGTTGTTGGGTTTCGTTCCTCAACCCAACCTACAACATTAAAAGGAGCAAATATGAAAATTTTAAAAATCGACCATCTTGGAATTGCAGTGAACAGTATTGACGAAGGTAAAACTTTCTGGTCAGATATTATGGGTCTGGATTTTGCAGGCTCCGAAACAGTTACTGAACAGAAAGTCACCACCGGGTTTTTCCCGGTGGGCGCAAGCGAAGTTGAGCTTTTAGAATCCACAGCGCCAGACGGCCCCATCGCCAAATATCTGGGAAAAAAGGGACCGGGCATCCAGCATGTCGCTTTTCAGGTGGAGAATATTGAAGACGCTTTGGCCGAACTAAAAGCCAAAGGCGTGCTGCTCATTGATGAAAAACCCCGTATTGGAGCCGGGGGCGCTAAAATTGCCTTTCTGCATCCCAAAGCGACTTATGGTGTTTTAGTTGAGTTATGCGAACGGTCGTGAAGCATCAGCCTTTTGGTTCCCATGCTTTGCATAGGAACCAAAAGAGCAATTTGATCAGCACTGATAATTTAATTTAATAACCAATTGAAAAGCATTGGATTCAGAACGAAGTTTTTCGATAAGGATGAATTCAAAGCAAGGTGTGAGTTTTCTATGATTCCGGTCAAATATTGTAGTGGAAAATTCCGGCAAATCCTGATTTGTTTTTTATTTGCGCCCTTAATTTTTCTTCCCTTTATCAATGAAGCAGCGGGAAAGGATAACGCGCGGTATTTTAATTGGCTTGAGACTAAACTTGTGGGAGATGGTTTTGATGCGGATTCGATGAAAAGCCTGTTTAAAAATCCCAAACTTTCTTTTAATGTGAAAGATGTCACATTATTTTTTGTTCATAGCGAATCCCGGCTGAATTATAACCAATATCTGCACCCATCAGTAATTATTCTGGCTAAAAAATATATGCAAGTTCATTTAAGTGATCTTGAAGCGGCTGAAAAGCGTTATGGCGTCGATAAGGAGATTATCACCGCCATTATTTTAGTTGAAACGAATTTGGGAACCCTGCTCGGCAAAAGTCCTGTGTTCAGCACATTGGCTACGATGGCGTCTTTGGCGGAGCCGCAACTCAAGGAAAAATTGTGGCGTCGCATACCTGCTAAAAAACGGCTTACCAGGAAACAATATGAAAAAAAAGTTGATCAAAAAGCCGAATGGGCCTACAATGAATTAAAGGCGTTTATAACTTACACATCTGTCGAAAAAATCGATCCTTACAGTATTTGCGGCTCTTATGCGGGTGCGATGGGCATTTCGCAGTTTATGCCTAGCAATATTATGCCACTTGGCCGTGATGGTGACAACGATGGGCGTGTTGATCTTTTTAATCACGCGGATGCCATCGCCAGTATCGCCAACTATTTGAAACACTACGGCTGGCGTTCAGGCATGAATGCCAAAGATGCCTACAAGGTGATCTTTAAATACAACCACAGCAAACCTTATGTGAAGACCATTCTGGCAATTGCCAATAGCTTGAAAGGGTAGTATAATTGCAAACGACACTGATTATCCTTCTTCTGACAGTGCCATTTTTACTGCTTACAATATGGGCGCTTGTTGATGTTGCCCAGAAAAGTTTCGGCACGATGGGCAAGAAAATGCTATGGGGGCTTATCGCTTCAATTCCTTTTATCGGCGGAGTGATCTATTTTATTTTCGGATTTAGAAAAGGGCGGAAACCTGAAGCGGATTCATCGCATAAGTAAATGAAGACCGCAAAAATACTCCGCCCTTTAGGCATCCTTCACATAGAGCTAAAAGTAGTTTACACTTTTTCTATTTCGTCCCTATGGGATATGTTGTACCAGTAAGCCTTTTTTCTATAGATATTATATCCATGGCGGGATACAATATTAATTTGTTCAATAAGAGATACCATAATCTGATTTCAAAGCACCACAAAAGGCTATTGAACAAAAGAAGGAGTAAATCTATGGGATATGGTAACTATACATTAAGCACAGTAAGAAGAACCTTTCACCTTACACAAAAAAGAGTTCCTCTTTTTAAAAATATCCCATCGGTCGAACCTGATCAATGGCTTACTGAAACCCTTAAAAAGGGCATGGAATTGATCATTGACACGGAAAAGGCCCGTTCAGAACTCATCATAATGCCGATCCTGTTGGCAAGTCGAGAACTGAATAGAAATCGGTTTACCATTTATTCAGGGGAAACATTTGATGTTGATCATGTGAGAAATCTCAACGGTGAATGTGATTTTATCCTAACCTACACATCGCCACTACCGTCAATTCAATCTCCGATTATTACACTTGTCGAAGCCAAGAAAAATGATATTGACGGAAGTTTGGGACAATGCACCGCTCAAATGGTGGCCGCTCAACTCTTCAATCGCAACGAACAGGAAAATATCGACACCATATTTGGATGTGTGACGACCGGAGAAGCATGGCAATTCCTGAAACTGGAACAGGATGTTATTTATATTGATAAAAATCGTTATTATATTAACATAATTCCCCAGATATTAGGGATAATCCAGGTTATTATTGACTTTTATGCCTCACAAATAGATGTGTCAATTAATTCTGGGTAAGGAACGGGGACGAAATAACTTCCCCATTCGGATTGCAAATCAGCTTGCGTTGCTATTGAGGCAAACTGAAGTTTGCACTCCTTTTCTGAAAATGGCTAAGTTATTTTGTCCCCATTCCTAACCGTTGCTTCCTCTATGGTCCTCATGTTCTACGTTAGATCGAAGTCAGGTGGGGAGTGCGGTTATTCCAGTGATTGAAAAAGATGTCTGAAATGGTTGAGTTGACATCAAAATTCTACAGGACATTATCATATTTTCAGTGCCAATGATTTCGGTAACTTACAAAAAATTACGACTGGCGAGGAATAACTTCAAATTTTAAGGAGATTACAATGGGTATTTTATCTTGGCTGGTAATGGGGTTGATTGCCGGGGTGCTGGCAAAATTTATTATGCCGGGAAAAGATCCTGGGGGTATTATCGTAACGATTCTTATCGGGATAGCAGGGGCTTTTGTCGGTGGCTTTATAAGCAGCAAATTTCTTGGTTACGGCACTGTCAGCGGCTTTAATCTTTACAGCCTGCTCATTGCCGTTGGCGGCGCGTTGGTGCTGCTTGTCGTGTATCGGTTGATTAAGAAGTGATAGGCTTTAAGAATACGAATTTGGGGTAAACCGGGTGGGCATCACCAACATAAATTATACGTAATACCAAATATTTAACAGGCGATGCCTACCCTACATCGAACCCAAAACCTTTTTCATAAACACTAGAGCAATGAAAATAAACTGACGAACCAGAAAGTTAACAAATGAGAACCCTATATCTTGTCAGACATGCGAAATCCAGTTGGAAAAATCAGGGGTTGGATGATTTTGAAAGACCACTGAATAAACGCGGTCATCGGGATGCGCCTTTTATGGGCAAACTCCTTAAAAAACTGGAAATATCACCCTCCCAGATCATATCCAGTCCGGCAACCCGAGCCGGAGTGACCGCCAGAACAATTGCGGATAAAATAAATTATCCGCTTGAAAAAATTCAATATTCCGAGAATATATATCTTGCCAGTGAAAGGGAGCTTCTTCGGATCATTAAAGGAATTGACGATAATCAAAAAAAGGTCATGCTGGTCGGACACAATCCGGGCTTTACCGCTTTGGCCAATTATTTTACCAGTCAGTACGTGAGCAATGTTCCCACTTGCGGCGTTTTTTGCGTCAATTTCAAGCTCGCTTCGTGGGCCATGATTGAAGCTGATTGTGGTGAGTTTCAGTTTTTCGAGTATCCCAAAAAATACGCATCTAAGTAATGCAGGGAATATCTTAACATTATCTTGATATGTAAAAGTTATGGCTTCGGCATCTTTGTTTGTGCGTTTGTGTGTAAAAGGCCGATTTTTATACTTCATTTTTTCAACATGGTGTAGATGTTCAAAGTTCGAACATTGACGCCAACTACCCGCAACCGCCGGTTTTATAAATCAATACGAAATAGTAGATTAAAACCGGTACCAAACAAAAAGGAGGTAAGCATGGCAAAAGACAAATCTAAGAAAAAAGAAAAAAAAGGAAAGAAGAAGAAGAAGGACAAGAAAAAAAAGAAAAAGAAGTAAATGCCTGTGCAGTGTGATTGAAAGATATAACCTTGAACGAATTGCCGGCCTCTGCTTACGTTTTTGAAAACGGCGCGTTCAAACACAGGGAATCTCATTGCACAAGTAGAACTCGCGATCAAAAAAAGGGGATTAAAGGGAATGATATTTTATATCGCAATTTCCTTCAATCCCCTTTTGATTTTTTCAAAGAAAATTTATTTGTAAGAAAAATTCTGACATGAAAATCATAAATAATCCGATTGACGCATGCACTGCTGTTCTAGTATTAACAGTGATGTATAAGCGAAATGGGAACTTTAACGTATGTGATTTATGACTATCGCTAACCCGACCTACAAAGTTAATCAACGGTCGTGAATTACACACAACGCTAACTATTCGGTATCACTAAGCACAAATCGGAAGGGAGGTGATGAACCGGGAAAAAGAAAAGATGTAATAACGAAGCAGTGACTCTATAATTAAACTGAATTAAACTTATCTAATTAAAGGAGAATAAGAGCATGAGACCCAGATTTATTACACTTCTGACAATTGTTTTGGCAGTATTGATGGTAACCTTCACCTTTTCAGCAGATTCTTATGCAAAAAAACGAATCGTCTTTGGCGGAGGCCCGGCTGGTGGAACTTTCCAGGTTGTGGCTAACGGCATCCAGGTTTATGGCCCGGTGAAAGCGATCAAAGATTTCACCGTTAAAGCCCAGTCATCCGCTGGTTCGGTCGAAAACCTGCGTAAGGTCAACTCCGGCAAATCCCAATTTGGCGTTGTTTATTCCGGTCATGTTTACCTGGGACGCAATGGTCTGATGAAAAATGACACCAAAAAATATGAAGACGTTTTGGCTGTGGCCTATTTATATGGTGCGCCGGCTCAGTTAGTGGTGCGCAAAGATTCCGGCATCAAGGGTACCAAAGACCTGGCAGGCAAAAAGGTCGGTGTGGGCAATGCCGGTTCCGGCGCGTTCGCTAACTGCGAACTGTTTTTTACTCACATGGGAATATGGGAAAAAATTAAACGCAACGCCATGGGTTATAACGATGCGGCCGCCGCATTTGGCAACAATCAATTGGACGCCTTCTGGCTTTTTACCGCCTTTCCCAGCGGTGCGGTGATCATGGCGGCTCAGACCAATGATATTGCCTTGGTCAACTTAGAGGCCGACGCCGAAGCTTCCGGTTTCTATAAAAAATATCCCTATTTTTCAAAGCTGACAGTTCCGGCGAAAACTTATAAAGGCGTAGACTACGATTCACCTTCCTTTCAGGATTCCGCCCTGTGGGTGGCCAATGCGAAGGTTACCGATGAAGTTGTTTACAAGCTGCTCTCGATTATCTATACGCCTGAAGGTCTCAAGCACATGTTAGAACAGAAAAAAACCTTCAAAGAGATGAGCATCAAAACGGGTGCCAACGGAATCGTTACACCGCTGCATCCCGGCGCCATCAAGTTCTGGAAAGAAAAAGGGGTGATCAAATAATCTAAAAAAACAATCCGGGAGCCGGTATCTGACAACCAGCAATCGACCGGCTCCCAAATCAACTGTCAACAATCCAGGGGGCAAAGTGTTTGAAAAACTAAATCGGTTTGAACAAATCATTTTTGATGTATGCGCAATTTTCCTGGTGCTTTTTTATTCCTATAGCGCTGTCGTTGAACCGACGGCCACACAATATCACCGCGGCATCTATGTGATCGTTACTTATGTCCTGGTGTTTCTGATTTACCAATCAAGGTCAAAAATCATGCGAGTCGCAGATTATATCCTGATTCTGCTTTCAATCGGCTCGATCGGCTATTGGATGTTCAATTTTGAAGCGATCAACTATCGCACCGGTGCCGAAACGCCCTTTGATATGGCCGTGGCCATGGTGGGGGTTTTAATTGGTATTGAACTGGCGCGCCGGGTAGTGGGCAATATCTTTGTGGTCAGGGGCGTTCTCATGTTGCTTTACGGTGTTTACGGCGATCTGGTCCCTGATTTGGTATCCCATGCGGGTGATTCTTTTCCTGAATTATGCACTTCTATATTTTATAAAAGCGACGGCGTGTTCGGCATTATGGCCAATGTTTTGGCAACGTATGTGCTGTTGTTTGTTTTGTTCGGCGCTTTCCTGGAAAAATGCGGCGCCCAGAAATTTTTTATCGACTTTCCACTGGCCGCCGTGGGACATAAAATAGGCGGCCCGGCCAAAGTGTCCGTGATTGCCAGTGGTTTGTTCGGCTCTATTTCGGGCAGCGCCATTGCCAACACGGTTTCCACCGGCGCTTTCACCATTCCCATGATGAAAAAAGCGGGGTTTAAACCCCACATCGCTGGCGGCATCGAACCGGCGGCTTCCATCGGCGGTATGTTCATGCCGCCCATTATGGGTGCCGGCGGTTTTATCATGGCCGAGTTGACTGGCGTACCCTATTCGCGGATCATGCTTGTGGCCATTTTCCCGGCGATGATGTACTTTTTCAGTGTTTTCGTGATGGTGCATTATGAAGCCAAGAAAAATAATATCATCGGTGAAAAATCCGAACACTCTGCTATGGAAATCCTTAAAAACGAATGGATTTATATCCTGCCCCTGGTTGTGATTACCATTTTTATGCTCACGGGCTATTCACCCGGATTTTCAGCCATTTTAGGATTGGCAACCTGTATCGCGGTCAGCTTTAAAACCCTTGAAACACGGATCGATCTGTCATTGGCTGTAATTATGACGATTGTCATTTTGGGGTCATTTGTCAACCAGGCGGCCGGGAAACCGGTGCTGACATCGAATGTCCTGGTTATTCTCGGCTTTGTTGTGTATGGCATCGTCATCGGATTCAGAAAAAACCGCAAAGAGAATTTAAAAACAGAACTGCTGAGTTTTGTACATGCCGCGCGTTCCGGAACAGAAAGCAGTCTCAAAATCGGAGCCACCGTAGGCGTTATCGGCATTATCATCGGCGTGTTGACATTCAGCGGACTGGTGCTGACATTTGCGGATATCGTTATAGAACTTGCTGCCGGTTCACTGCCGCTGACAATTTTACTTATCGCCCTGGCATCGCTGGTACTCGGTATGGGCGTGCCGGTTACCGCCGCCTATCTGATCACCGCCGTAGTCGCTGTTCCGGCGTTGACTCATCTCGGTGTCAATCCAATCGCCGCCCACATGATCGTCTATTGGCTCTCCCAGGATTCCAACATCACACCGCCAGTGTGTATTGCCGCCTTTGCCGGCGCCACCATTGCCGGAGCCAATATGTGGCGAACCGCATTCGCATCCTTTAAATTTGCCAAATTTCTCTATTTGGGACCGTTTTTATTCGGTTATGTTCCCGGTTTTTCATTAGACGGCAGCACTATGGATATCGTTAAAGCGTTTGTGCTTATAATTTTCGC
>JAOZRC010000854.1 GCA_029940345.1 Desulfobacterales bacterium | reverse complement strand
AATCTGATAAAAAATGGCATAAGCATTATGCCGGGGTGATTGCGCTGGAGTTGGACCGTTGCGGGCAGTCTTCTGAAAATCTGTTTGAAAACGGCCGGCCGGATTGCGATCCGGCCAAGCTTTGGGATTTATTGAGCCAAGCGACAAGCAATGAAGATTTACAAGGATATGGCAAGAAACGAAAAATCGAATTTTATCAAATGCGTGTCAGGCTGGAAGAGCTTAAACTAAACCAGCCATCTCCTTTTAAAGATACTGTTTTTGAGAACGCACATAAGTTCAAACAAAATGAATTGGAACTGGAAGGGCTAAAAGTTGCCGTATATTTGAAAGATAGAGGAAAGATTATTAGTGCAACTGAAAATCTGATAAACAGGTTAGAAAATTATCCTTTTGCGCATCCATTATGGGATGATTCTGTTCGTTTTGTCCGCCGCCTGCGGAAGCACGGACTCGAAGGTTGGGAAAATTTGGCATTGAAGATGTGGAAAGCGGCGGAAAATCAGTCCAAAAGGACTGCTTCCTTACATCTGCGCTGGTACTGGTCACGGCAGCGCAATCTTTATGATCTGGCCTTTCTGGCTGCACTGAGACAGAATCAGGTGAGCAAAGCGGCTGAAATTGCCGATTCCGCTAAAAGCCGTCCGGCGCTCACTTGGCAGGCTTTGGAAAATCTCAGCCATTCGGATGAAAATAAAGAATTGCGGGACACGCTTAAAACCGAGATTGAAAACAATGCGAAGGCATTGAGCGGCGTATATATCAAAAATTGGATGAACCCGAAACAATACGATGGCAAAGGCCAAACGGGATATGTGGATCCAAGTGAATTAAACACCGAATCCATTGTAGTGCAGTTTTATCTGGTGCATTTGGATGAAGATACAAAAGACGCTGACGCCACCAAGAAAGATAATACTAAAAATGGCTATGCGTTGATCTATGATAAGAAAAAAGGCGGATGGTTGCCGGCTGTGTACAAATTTGATTTTAACTCTTTATTCAAAAAATACATCAACTGGCAAAACACCTATTTCAGGCTGTCTGACAAAAAGAAATCTGCCGGCGATTTAGAAAAGCTCTGTTATGAAATGGGTAAAGAGCTTGGATTTTTACTGGAGTATGATGCGATTTCCAACAATCGCCGCATGATTCTGATTCCTCATGATTTTTTACACCGCGTGCCGCTGCATGGGGTTTTGCGTAAAGCGGGTGATAAACCTAAGATTTTGTTGGAGAAGTTTCAGTGCAGTTATCTGCCGGCGTTGGCGTATGCTAAATACAGCACCGACCGCTCTTTGACAAAAAAACCTCAAATATACCTCCCTGATGATAAAGAATTGTGCAAATGGTTTAATGAGGATATAAAAGAAAATACTCATTTTGATAAGAACAAGTTCGATATTTCTGATAAGTTTGATAATAAGGATAAGAGCGACGCTTCTATTTCATTCTTTTGCCATGGCTTGGCGGATTATGTGAATCCGTTTAATTCAAAGCTGTTATTAACTCCAAATATCACTATGGCAGACCTTGCTTATAAAGAGGACTTTCAAGGTTCCACCGTATTCGTAAGCGCCTGTGAAACCGATCTGATGGGCCCTATTGATGCGCCGTTGGATGAGCATCTTTCCCTGGCCCAGATACTTTTTAACAGGGGCGTCCATTCTGTTTTGGGCACGCTTTATGAATTCTATTATAATAAAGCTAATATGGATGATTTTGTTTCTTTATTCGGGGAATGTGCAACCTGTCAATTTGATAAAGCGCAAACGATCCTGTTGCAATTGTGGGAACGATATAAAAATCAAAAAGATAATGAATCCTTATACCATTGTCTTTGTTATAAATTTTATCAGTTCTGAAAACTATGAACATTGATATGGAGGTGGAAATGAATTCAAATGATTTAGAATTAACGTTAGAAAAAGGCTTTGATCGGGATCAATTGTTAGATGAAACCATTCGTTTTTTTAAGAGCGAATTCAGTTTGGCAGCTTCTGATAGAAATCAAAAAATTACTGATGGAATTGAGCAACTGCGAAAGTTTAAAAAAGAACGCTTCGAGTTTGATAATCTTGAATTTTATCCACTGACTGAAGAGGAATTAAGCAATGCCAAACTGCCGCAAGACCACTTGGATTATTACAATTTTTTCAAACTGGAAATACCGCTGACCCTGTTCGCTGACGGAGGGTATGCCTTCACTTATTTAAGATGCAATATTGAATTTGACAGAGGTGAAAAACAATCAAAGTATCCACCCATCATATACGATGTTTTTCCCAGCCAGGCATGGCAGACGCTTCTAAATGTCGAATGTGATTTGCAAATCGGTTTGGATGCTAACTTGAAATTTAAAGCTGGGGAAGTTAATTCAAAAATTAAGTTTATTATTCAACCCATCAAATTGGCGATTTATCGTCCGAAAGTAGAAGCGGATTGGGGTAACGGCGAATGTGATTGGCGTCTTT
>JAOZRC010000853.1 GCA_029940345.1 Desulfobacterales bacterium | reverse complement strand
GTGCTGATTCCACGGTTGGTGATATTCACAATCGGGCTGCTAAATATATTCAATTAAAATAGGTAGCTATGATGTTAGCTTGACGCGTATGCCCGATGGGACTCTGATAGAATTTGAACCAATTGTGCTACAAATATGCCGCTGTTCGTTTGTTCGTTTGTTAAAACTTCAAACAGGCTCTTAGCATTTCCAGCAACAATAAACAAAAGATAATCAAAAAAAATTAAAAAGCAAGGAGATCAAATGACCGCAAGCCCGAAACCGTTCACTCCCCCTGCGTGTAAACTTACGCGGGACAGCTTCCCGCGCTACACCCTCATGCATAGTTGCGTTCATGTAGAGCGGAAAGCCGTTCCGCTCAGGGAGAAATGAACGGTTACGTTTTCCCTGTTGACATAAACCTGATAAAATGATTTTTACAACCATCTGTCAACGACAACAACCATTCAAACAAAGGATTTCTTTATGAAACGATTTTTGTATGTGCATTTCAGGACAATATTTAGCATCGGTTTAGCGTTCTCTATAATGATCTTAGCGCCGTTGTCAGCGGCTGAAGAACTGCCTGCCGATATCAAATGGCTAACCAACGACGCCGACTCACTTTACGCATCACCCCAGGCTCAAAAAGGCGGTGTTTTCCGTCAATCGATTCTCAGCTTTCCGCTGACGCTACGCGTTGTCGGACCGGATTCCAACAGCAGTTTTCGCAGCGCTATTCTGGATAACCAACTCAGCCTGATCGGCATTCATCCCAATACACGCAACATCACTCCGGAACTGGCTGACCACTGGGCTTTTGACTCGGATAAGAAAACGATGTATTTTAAAATCAATCCCCTGGCGCGCTGGTCTGACGGCCAGCCGGTGACATCCGGAGATTTTGCCTACACATTGAAATTTATGCGCTCGAAACATATCATTGCACCGTGGTACAACGATTATTATTCCAAAGAAATTGACCGGGTCATTATTTATGACGACCGCACACTGGCCGTAGTGGCGGCAAAGGCTCAACCTGATTTACATTTAAGAATCGGCATCAGCCCGACGCCAAGGCATTTTTACGGAACGTTAGATAAAGATTTTGTTAAAAAATACAACTGGAAGATAACGCCGAACACCGGCCCTTACCAGATATCTAAATTTAAAAAAGGAAAATCAATTCAGTTTAAACGCAAAAAAGATTGGTGGGCCAAAGATTTACGCTATTTTCAACATCGCTTTAATGTGGATAAGGTGGTGTTTAATGTGGTCCGGGATTTCAATATTTTATGGGAATATTTTAAAAAAGGCAAAGAGGATGTGTTTCCGCTGACCATTCCCAAATACTGGCATGATAAATCCCGAACGCCCGTGTTTGAAGATGGTTATGTGGATAAAATCTGGTTCTATAATGACACTCCCCAATCGGCAACGGGCTTATGGCTCAATCAGGACCGGGACATATTTAAAGATATGAATGTTCGCTATGCGTTCGCCCATGCCATGAATGTCGAAAAAGTGATCGCCAAAGTGCTGCGCAACGATTATTTTAGGCTTGAACATGGTTTTATGGGGTATGGGCTCTATTCGAACACCGATATCCGCGCCCGGCGCTTTGATCTGGCTTTAGTTGAAGATTACATGAAAAATGCTGGGTGGAGTCGTGGTGCCGACGGTATATGGGCGAAAAATGGTCAGCGGTTTTCCGTAAAAGTAACTTACAGCCACGATGAACACACGCCCCGGCTGGTGGTGCTTAAAGAGGAAGCCAAAAAAGCGGGCGTGGAATTGCAGTTGCAAAAATTGGACCCGGCCGCCGCTTATAAAAAAGTGATTGAAAAAAAACATGACGTCTCATGGATGGGATGGAGTACTTCGCTGCGTCCTCAATTCTGGGAGCATGTGCATTCGGTCAATGCCCACAAACCCCAGACCAACAATATCACCAACACGGATGATCCTGAAATGGACCGCTTAGTGGATGCCTTTCGCAATTCGCTTGAGGAAGGCGAACGAATCCGGCTGGCTAAACTGATTGAAGCTAAAATCCATGAAATCGGCGCGTTTGTGCCCACTTTCAGAGTGCCCTACGTGCGCCATGGTTACTGGCGCTGGTGGAAACTGCCCAAATTGCCGGGAACCAAGCTCTCTGTTGACCTGTTTGACCCGTTTTCTTCCGGCATAGGCGGTTTGTTCTGGTTTGATAAAAAAGTTTACGAAAAAACCAAACAGGCGATGAAAAAACATCGTAAGTTGAAGCAGGTGATTATTGTTGATGAAACTTATAAACAGTGATGCGTTAGCAGCAATTCCCGTTCGCCCCGCCGATCCCCTAATATGATCAGATAATTCAAAACATTTTCGTAAACTATTTCACTGCAATTGAATTATATTTTAAGTCTCTTAATTTTTTACAACAAGAAGTTAACACAACAAATGGAAGCGTTTTTATGAAAAAGAACATTGTGTCAATTATTTAACTTGACTAT
>JAOZRC010000852.1 GCA_029940345.1 Desulfobacterales bacterium | reverse complement strand
CCTGACACCTGAAACAATAAATCTAAAATCACCAATTATGACCTTGCCGAGTATAATCCGGTCAAACCGCTTTTAGGCTGATCCTTTTCCAAAAATTTTAATTTCCCGAAAACAGATTCAATAATTTCGCTACTTCCTAACAATCGTTCATCATCATTAGCTTTAAGGGATTCCTTTTCTACGAATTCTGCCAATTCATTTTTTATATCTAAGGCTTTTTCAGTTGTAACGTCCATATTCGGCTGATTTAGCAGTTCTTTATGACAATCCCTGCTGACACCTTGCTCTCTTACAAACCGTTCGGCAGTCACAGCAACCTGTATAACCTCACCCCACTCGTTAAGCTCTTCACGGTATTCAGTAATCTGCCCTGGTTTTTCTTCTAATTTTTCCAAATCATATTTCCCATCAGATTCCGCACTGCGGTTATCGTATAATTTAAAGGCCGCCGATCAATTGCTAAGATGATATATAATAGCGCCCGATTATGGATACCAACTGCTCAACGGCATCATCCAGAAGATCATTCACAATGATATGACGATACTGATGGCTCAGTGCCATCTCCAGGGCCGCATTTTTAAGTCGTTTGGCGATGGTTTCCGGGCTATCCGCAGCGCGGTCCAGAAGACGAATTCGGAGTTCATCTAATGATGGCGGCATGATAAACATTGTCACGGCTTGGGGGTAGCGCTTTAAAATCTGCCGAGTTCCCTGGACATCGATATCAAGAAGGACATTACCCCCCTGGCCAAGTACATGGTCTAAAAACACAGCCGAAGTGCCGTAGTGATTATCATGAACCTTGGCCCATTCCGCCCATTGGCTGTTGCGGATGCCGCATTCAAATTCATCCTCGCTGATAAAATGGTAATCCGCCCCTTGCTGTTCTCCGGGTCGCGGCGAGCGTGTGGTGTAAGAGACCGAATACACCATATCAGTAAAACGTTCCCTCACATAGTGGCAAAGCGTCGTTTTACCGGCACCCGAAGGTGCGGAAATAATAAACAGGGCGCCTTTATCAACCTGAGGGTTTATCATTGTCACTGTTTTTTTTTGTCAACATCGCGTAACGTTGGGAAACCGTTTCCGACTGAATGGCGGAAAGGACGATATGATTAGAGTCCATAATAACAAGCGAACGGGTTTTGCGGCCATGGGTCACATCAATCAGGTGTCGCACATCCCTGGCCTCATCTTTCAATCTTTTCATCGGGGAAGAGTTCGGGGCTGTGATCGCAATGACCCGATCAGCCACCACCATATTACCAAAGCCTACATTTAACAGATTTTGTTCCTTTTTTAACTTTTTCATAGTTTAATGCCTGAAAAAAAATTTATGGGAAATTGTGACTTTCAGATACTTCATTCCATTACGCATATCAGAAGGGAAGGCGTTGATACAATATGGCACCACCGCTAATGTAGTGAAATTGGATATCCGAATGTCTGGTGTTGAGGGAAAGTTGTAATATGTCGCGGTGTATTATTCAACGTTCTGAACCTGCTCGCGAAGTTTTTCAAGTTCAGCTTTGGCATCCACGACGGTATGAGATACGCAGACCTTTTCCGTTTTTGAACCAATGGTATTAAATTCACGGTTCAGTTCCTGTAGTAAGAAATTAAGCTTGCGTCCTGCGGGTTCCGGTGAATCCGTAAATTTGCGAAATTGTATCAAATGGCTTTTGATCCTGACCAGCTCTTCGGATAGATCACTTTTGTCGGCATAAAACGCAGCTTCCTGGGCGATGCGTGCGTCGTCAACTTCCACCATCCCCTCGGTTATGTTCCGAATACGCTCTTTGAGACGTTCCTGATAGTACGAAAAAAGCCCTTGGGATTCGATTTTAATTGTTTGGAGATAGGTTTCAAGTCGGTTAATGCGTTTGTCAAAATCATCACTTATAAAAGCGCCTTCACGGCGTCGCATTTCAATCAATTTATCCAGCGCTTCATTCAGGCAGGATGCTGTTAAGGCGAACTGCGCTTCCTCATCCGGCACATTTTCAGCCGATTGAATCAGTCCGTTCCAGCGGGTAAACAGGTCTAAAGAGATGTCACCGCTAATTTGAAAGCGTTCTTTTAATTGGCGTAAAATGGTATTCAAGGCCTCCGCTTTGGATTCATCAAAGGTATAAGCCAGGGCTTCGTCGGAATCATCCGTAATGTGAACTTTGACTTCCAGGCGTCCCCGCGAAATCCGTTGTGCAATCAGTTTTTTCAGGTCGCTTTCCATAAACCGGCAGGAGCGTGCCAGCCGTATGACAATATCAAGGTAGCGGTGGTTATAAGCGCGTATTTCAACATTGACTGAAATCGTGTTTTCTGTTTTTAAGGCGCTGGCGTAAGCGGTCATGCTGTTAATCATCGAGTGACTCCTTAAATTCAGCGTTCGCAGTTGGGTTATTTATAGACGTTCAGATAAATAATGTCACGGCGTTATCGGTCGTCGGCGTATTACAATACAGCCTCCTC
>JAOZRC010000851.1 GCA_029940345.1 Desulfobacterales bacterium | reverse complement strand
TGTCAGGTTTCGTTCCTCAACCCAACCTACGACTACATTTATTGTACCGGCTTATGTTGGTAGCCCATTATTATTACAAACTATCATTTCACCCAATTAGTGTCGAGGCTCATGATGGCAGTTTCTTTTATAAACCCGGCAAGAACTTAGTTCGCTACACTCACAATCCGGATTTTCCATAATGGCAGAAGACCCGTAATTTAAAAATGAATGATTTCCACTTCTGTATCAATAATTTCAGCCAATCCCAATTCCTCCGCCATATTAATCAATTTATCAACCTTAGAGTTAATAACCCGCACATCATTGCCTGTCATGGAAAAACCGATCAGCGCTTTTTGATGCACATCATTGGCGCCCACTTCGGCAATCGACGCATTGAATTGGTTGCGCAGGCGCGCGATTAATGATTTGACAATTTTGCGTTTGCCTTTTAAGGAACGACAATCATGCAACCTGAAAGTGATGATGCCTAAGCCAGTAACCATAAGTCTCATCCTGTTTTTGGAGTCATCTGAACCATTTTAACCAATATTATAAACACCGTTGATACGTGTTTTTTAAGATAGCAAATACAAAGGCTGATAGCAATAATTATAAATATTTGTCACCAAGGTACTGACAAGGTAAAAATAATCTGAACGTCAATAACAGTTTTTTGTGGTTATTTGACTTGCATTTGGTCTAAATAATGGTTATTATAAATTGTTATTAAGAGGTTCCATCCTTAAACTGATGGAACAGTTTCGTTCTGTAGGAAAAATCCAATTTTATGAGGCATCCTTCAGTCTGAGACATTAAGAATTTTTTTAAAAGGAGGATGTTGTCATGGCAAGTGGAATTGTTAAGTGGTTTAATGATCGCAAAGGGTTCGGTTTTATTGAACAAGAAGAAGGGCCGGATGTATTTGTACATCATTCGGGCATCAATGCTGCCGGTTTTAAATCACTCAATGAAGGTGATCGAGTTACATTTGACATTGAGCAGGGACAAAAAGGTCCTGCCGCTGTAAATGTCACCGTAGCTTAGATTTTCGTTTCGAGATAAATAAGGGCACCCTATCTGATAGTGATGGGGTGCCCTTTTTTTATTGGTTTTCAGATATTGTTCAGCAAACGCAAGCTCTCGAATAGTGGTTTTCGACCGATTGAGGTCAATCACTTTTTAAACGCTCCTCAAGGTCTCGAAATGCGGGTATTTCGCCCAAAGAATGGGCTGCCAAAATCGCATGAATAATTGCCCGCGACAGGCAGTTTGCCGCGGCCTGTCCAATTTCGTTGATTGCCTGCGCTTGGGCGACATCCAGGAAACCTTGCATCGTCGGAAGCGGTTGGGTGCCAGTAGCCAGGCAAAAAAGGGTGTCGCCGTCGAACATGGTGTGTGCCGGACGAATGGCGCGTCCTAAACCGTCATGCGCCATTTGAGCAATTTTACAGGCCTGGGTTTTGTCTAACATTGCGTCACAGGCAACCACCCCGATGGTCGTATTTTGCGCCGGCGTGCCAAGTGAAGGCGGAGGCAGTTTGACACAGCGGTGCGCCTGAACGCCAAATTCGTTATCTGACTCTACATTACGTTCCCACAAACGCCCATCAACCGGATTAACCACACTTCCCAAAGAGTTCACCGCTGCCAGGGCGGCCACGGTTAGGCCCGATTCCAAAACAACGCTGGCGGAACCCTGACCGCCTTTAATCCCGCCGGAAAGCGTTCCCACGCCAGCGCCGATGCAACCGTTAACAGGTTTATCCGTATTGGCGGATTGGCAAGCGCGACGTCCCCATTGGGCGGTTACCGGCGGAATGAAATCCCGGCCGCGTCCCAAATCATAAAGCACCGCAGAAGGCACAATGGGTGCTACGAAACCATTTTCGAGGGGAAATCCCCAACCTTTTTGGGATAACCAGCGCACGACACCGTCCGCCGCAGCCAGACCATACACGGATCCGCCGGATAAAACCACGGCCTGCACTTTATCCACCAGATTGACTGGGTTCAGCAAATCGGTCTCCCGCGTTCCGGGCGCCGCCCCGCGCACATCGACGCCAGCCACCGCACCTTGGGGACAAAGAACGACGGTTACACCGCTTAATGCATCAAAATCACTGTAATGACCGACTTGCAATCCTTGCACATCGGTTAACCCATTTTGTTTGCCTGTTTTTTGCAATTTCGATTCTCCCTGATGACAGATTGTCAAAGCATCGTTACTTCGGACCCGATTCAAATGATGATAAAAATCGCTTAATAATCGCCAAAAAGCAAGTGAAAAGTGTTTTCACAACGCTTACAGATATGATATTGACTAAATTGTTTTCATTGTATAGAATTAATTATCTTTTAAACGCGCTGAAAAACATTAGAGCATACGCATATTAAGTAATGGTCAAAAGGTATCCTATTCAAATTCAATGGTGATCGCAACTATGGAGTGCGAAAGTTAAGCAGAGCGGAGGAACGGAGGGGAACAGTCTTTC
>JAOZRC010000850.1 GCA_029940345.1 Desulfobacterales bacterium | reverse complement strand
TACTAACAACAGTCTTCATACAATAATTGATTTTGGCTATAAAAAAATATTTAGCAACGCATCAGCTTATACTTGTTTGATTTATTTGACGAATAATAATAGAGAAATTTTGTATCATTCATGTTCAAATCCGCAAAAATCATTAGCCTGCATAAAAAATAAAGATTTTACGTCAATTCCGGTTTCAACTCTTGATAGTAAGAAATGGCGTTTAGCGCCCTTGAAACATCTGGAGAATTTAAAGGTATTAGAAACGAACGGAACACCATTAGGACGGCTTGCTGAAATTAAAGTAGGTTTTGCTACCTTAAAAGATTCCGTTTTTCTAATTGACAGAAATAATGGCTTGCCTGATATTGAATCTGATATTACACGTCCGGCAATTAAAGTTGCGAGTTTAAAAGTTCAAAAGTCAGTCTCTGATAACACCGGTTGTGTAATACATCCGTATAAAAAACTGGGTGAACGTTGGTTGCCGCTGGAACCGGATGAATTTCAGAAAAAATATCCGAAGGCGTATAGCTATTTAGAGGAAAATAAAGCGATTCTTTTAAAAAGAGACAAAGGAAAAAAACAGTATAGATATTTCTATGAATGGGGTCGAACCCAAGGAATGGATGCTC
The DNA here is from genome assembly GCA_029940345.1 of Desulfobacterales bacterium. GTDB lineage: Bacteria > Desulfobacterota > Desulfobacteria > Desulfobacterales > JAUCGF01 > JAUCGF01. Next base: position 1,860 of record JAOZRC010000850.1, on the reverse strand, counting down.
CCGGGCCGAAGTTATTAACCAAAACTTTTAGTAAAGGCCCCTCCTTTTTTTGGGATGAATCCGACTCTTTATTCTGCAATGGTTACTCTGTAAAACTTCGTGTTCAACATGGTTTGTTTTCTTCGACAATTCCACTGGTTATGCTTCAAAAAATTTTGAATTCGATTGTCATGGATTATTATACTAAATTGACATCATTTCAGCTTGAAGGAAATTATCAATGCTTTCAGAAAAATTTTATTGAGAAATTTTGCATCCCTACGTTTACCGAGACCGAATTAGGCAAATTACATGAAAGCAAGGGCGAACATTGCGATAAACTGATCAGTGAAATATTTAACTTGCACTATGATGACCTGCTGGAAATTACGATGCGCTGAATTTATTCCCGTGTCTTTTGATATATGAATGTATGATATTTTTTGAGAACCCTTTAGGAGAAAGGTTGTTATATCCTCCTCTAAACTGTTTGCTTACAACCCCGTCGCGTTTTAATTCTTTAATAGTCTTATAGATTATTGCAGCAATTCTCATTATGGCTTATTGCTTAGATTTCAATAAGATATAACATGTCACACGGTCTGTTTAAAAAAATACGATCTTGTAAAATCATCTAAAAGCGCCGATTTTTGTTGATTTGTGATTTTTGCATAAAATCTCAAGATTTTTCCGCAGAGCTATAATCTACTGAAATCAATGACATATTTGCGCTATTTCCATAATTAGAATTGCTGAGATTATTGGTGGCTCAGAACTAAAGTCAACCAGTAAAAGAGTACTTCTTTCATATTTATAAGCATCATAAATTTTATTGAAATTTTTCCTTTGGCTCATAGCGTTAAAAATAGAAATAAATTTTTCAACCTTCGTATATTTACTTTTCCATGCAATCCTATTTTCTTTCATTTGTTGCTCGTCATATTCCCTAACTGCTAACAGATAAATCTCACCCATAACTAATGAAGGATATTTTAAGCGTAAATTTAGGGTTTCAGCAAATGCCCTTTCCATTAAAGTATCAAAATTTTTAGCAATACTGGATAACTGGCTTCTTACACCAATGACTATGGCCGTTTCGGATGCTCGTTTACCTAATTCATCACACTGTCCCTTAAGAGGACCCTTTTTAATCATTTCGGGGTTTTGATTATTAAATAAAATAACGATATCTTGCTTTTTCTTTTTTAGGAGTCCCCAAACATTTAACTCGGGTGAACGATTGCCAATTGGCGGGTGAATGACATGCCTGATTTTTTGTCGTTTAAGTTCTTCATGGATACTTACTTTTATAACTTCATGGATTTTTTGGATCAATGTTTCACTACGAATGAATGCTGTTTTTGCCTCCAAACCATTACGATACGGTTTTTCTTTATATTCAGCATTCTCGACTACCAAATTCAGGTTTACTTTTATTTCTTTAACGGCTTTTTGTAACAGATCTGATTTCATTCAAGACCTACGGTTAATTCGGAAATAGAAATACATAAACCTTTAGCCAATTTTAAAAGATTCTTATAGGATGGATTTCGCTTGCCGCGTTCGAGTAAGCTAATGTAAGTTCTGTCAAAATCACATTTTTCCGCGAGTTTTTCTTGGGAAAGATTTAAAAAATGTCTTTTTTCACGAATTCGGCGACCTAATTGTTCTAATGTGTTCATACTTATTAGTTTTGCTAATTGAAGACAATGGGTCAACGGACAATGCGTCACATACTGATTTGTTTTGATTCTATTTGTCCAAATGCGGTTATTCTGACTGCCGATCATCAAAACATTTGCTTTTAAAGTGAACTATGGTATAATCGCTTCTGATTTTGAAGGGAAAAACTGATAACTAATTGCTAATAAAGGATTAACG
>JAOZRC010000169.1 GCA_029940345.1 Desulfobacterales bacterium | reverse complement strand
TATAACCAGATTGACGGAGGGAATATGGCTTATCAAAACCGATTTCAAAAGGGAATGGCGGCGGCCCTGTCTGCGATTGTTTCGAGCATCATTTACATAAGCCCTGCATTCGCCCAGCCGGGCCGGTGGGACAACGGAGGTATGGGGCGGTGGATGATGGGCGGTTGGGGGATGGGATGGTTCGGCATGCTGTTTATGATCGTCTTTTGGGGGTTGGCAATTGCCGGGATCATATTTTTGGTCAGATGGCTGCTTTACACTACGAGCGGCCGGGCGCCTTCCGGTGTCAACACCGGCTCTCAGGCAATGGCTATTTTGGAAAAGCGTTATGCATGCGGCGAAATCACTCGTGATCAATTTGAATCCATGAGAAAAGATATACTTCAATAGGCAGTTCCCGGCAGGTGGTGATGAATATTGAAGAATTTGGCCGAAGCCAAATAGGAAAGCTCGTTCCAACGCTCCGGCATCGGAACATTTTCGAACTGCCCTGCTGTCTCCGTTTATAGAATCGCACACAACACCGGATCGTTGGAACAAGACAAAAGCGATAGGATCAACATGACTGACGATACAACACATTCTTCAAATCCCGCGTATCTTTTGAAAGAGGGCATGACTATTAAAGATAAGTGGGAAATTCAGCAGTTTATCGCCAAAGGCGGCAAAGGGGAAGTTTATTTGGCCCGGCAGCGCAATCTTGACCGGCAGGTGGCGCTGAAAATAATGTCCCAGGAATTCATTAAGAGCCTTGAAGGCGATGAAGAAGAGATCAATTCTGAAATTAAGCGATTCCATCGGGAAGTGCAAATAATGGCCAGGATGCAGCACCCCAATATTCTCCAGGTCTACGACTTTGATCGGTTAAAGATTCATGGCGCCGAAATGGATTATATTGTGATGGAATATGTTCCGGGTCAGACGTTACGTCAAAAAATGCCCGAACAAGGCTTCGGATATGACGAACATAAAGTCAAAAACTGGCTTAAAAAATTCTTTTTCCCGATCCTTGATGGTATGAAAGTCGTGCATGCCAAAGATGTGATACACCGGGATTTGAAGCCGGAGAATGTCCTGATTGATAATGATCTGCCCAAAATTATGGATTTCGGAATCGCCGGGGGCTATCATCTGGACAATGTGACCCAAACTCACCACATGTTAGGGACAATAACCTATATGCCGCAGGAGCAATTTATCGATTTGGGCCTGACAGACGAACGAGTGGACATATATGCCCTTGGTAAAATTATGTATGAAGTTGTTGAAGGTAAAATGCGAAAAGGACGGGATAAGCCCTTTAACAGTGTTTCCCTGGACGCGCCGCCATCCGATTTTTTCAAAACCCTTGACCGGATCATACAACAGGCCACCGCCAAAAATCGCAGCCAGAGAACCTCTTCTGTCAAAGAACTACATGATTCTCTGGAAGAACTTCTCACGGACTATGAGAAACATAAAAATTCTCGGATCGGTGCAGGCCCTGAATATTGGAAATACTGGTTTTTCACCAGCGCCGCCATATTCGTCATTCTTACCGTAACGATAGTAATACACAATAATTCGGTAAAATTAACAACCGGGTTGAATGAAGTTCATATTCGGAATCAACCGAAAGTGATAAATCCGGCAACCGCATCCCTGATCCTGCCAGAATTCAAATATAAAGCTCCCCGGCTGACACTACTTCCTCCCATGAATCAACTCAAGAAGCTTCCTGCCAGGATTCTGGCCAGTGACAATATGTCCATGATCCTGCTACCGGGTGCGAATATTTCCGTATCCATTGATCAACCCATGGCCCTTGAAAGAAAGCAGACCTCCAAAAAAATATACGTAAATGCTTTTTATATGGATAAAACCAAAATCACGAACCATTTGTATGTCCAATTTCTGAATGAAATTGACGGAATAGAAATTAAAAAACAATCTGTTTTACGACATGGGCAATTATTGCTCCTGCTTGGAGAGGTGCGGGAAGGTTATGAACCGATTACATTCAAGGATGGCAAATTCAGGGTGAAATCCGATGATATCGCCAAACCGGTGGTGCGGGTAACGCCAACTGGGGCAATGGCCTACGCCAGTTTCTACGGAAAATCGCTGCCTTCAATGGCGCAGTGGCAACTTGCCGTTCAAACCGGCCATGATCCGGTGCCACCGAAAAATACGGCCACCTCTCCGCCCCCGACAGAACGATGGGATAAAACCGAAATGATGCATGCCCAAAGCGCCGAATCGGCGCCTTTGAGCACACCCCAGGCTTCCGGTATCCTTCCGGTGACCCAGACAACCGCCAACCGAACCGGCATTCAGGGACTTGAACAAAACGTGAATGAATGGGCAATGATGCGCTCTTCTGGTGGAACCCCCGAATTTCATATCCACGGCGGTGTGGGTGAGCTTGATCACAGGGATTCTTATCTTGAGCGTCAGCCTTGGGAAGCCTTTGCGCGTGTCGGTTTCAGAACAGTGCTGAATCTGGGGGGAGAAAAATAATATGACTTCAATAATCACCGCTATTTGGGGGAAAAGCCACGTCGGATACAAACGTAAAAAAAATGAAGATCGCTTTCTGATAAAAAAATTGCCGGGAATGACTCTGTTCGCAGTCGCTGACGGCGTGGCAGGCAATGCGGGCGGCGCACTGGCCGCCCAAATCGTCATCAATTCAATACAGGAATGCCGGTTTTTTAATAAAAATTTAGAAAAGGATCTGAGTGCGGCCATTGCAGCGGCTGAAAAACAAATCCACCTGGAAGTGCATAAAAATCCCAGGTTGGAAGGTATGGGGACTACGGTAACCGCTGCCGTTTCATATAAAAATAAAATCCATTGGGCTCATGTGGGAGACAGCCGGATGTACTTGCTGCACCATCTGAAATTCAGGCAGATCACCACTGATCATACGTTTATACAGGAATTTATTGATGACGGCGTCCTCACGCCGGCCCAGGCGAAAACGCACCCTTTAAGAAATATGTTGGAGCAATGCGTAGGGTGCGGGGAAACCGAACCGGACTGCGGCCATTTAACGATTGAAAAAAATGACCGCTTATTACTTTGCTCAGACGGACTGACAAGGCATCTGTCGGATTTACAGATCAAAACAATCTTGCAAACAAAATCGGTTCAGGAAGCAGGCCAAAAACTGATACAAACAGCGCTTGAAATGGGCGGCACCGACAATGTGACCGTGATTGTTAAAAACTGCATGACACGCATGTAAAGTGGAAAGGTTTCAATCAACCGGCATCCTTCATCGGGCGCTAAAAACAGTGTACCCTTTTCGACGGAGTGCTGAACTTACAGTTTAGCAGATGCTGCGAAGAACAGACGCAAAACGTTAAACTGTAAGTTTGGCACCCCTTGGGATTGTAAACCGGCGTTTGTCCCTTTTTCCTTCATAAAGAACTGATTTTACGACGAAGGGATCGTATATTCCCAGTTTGTTTGTCCACAAGAACCTCATCAATCAGTTTTCCGTTGGCTTCTTTGATTTGGGCAATGTAGTAACGGCCAGCGTTTTTCAACTCTTTCAGGCCGTATTTTTCCAGCACTTTGTCGTCAATATGCCGATCTATTAAAATTCGGGCCGTCGCAGTACCCATGCCGTCAAGATACTCTGTGAGCGGATCGGTTTCATCGGCCTGGTTCGAATCACTTTCCGGTGGTACTGCCTGAGCATTGTCTTTTGTAAAATATTCATTTTTCATTTGGGTTGCCTCCTTTTATGACAGTTTGATAGCGCCATCCATTGGCGCTATACTGACGAGCCAAAATATTGAATCAACATCTGGCGTCCTCCATAGGGTGATACCTCAATGAAGAAGCTGACGGTTTAAAACCATAAACGCAGTCCAAAAACAAACTGTAAATTGTCAACCTCCTCTCCTTCCTCACGGGCATAATCGGCAGTGGTGCCATACTGTCGGGTCCAGTTCAGCCCGATATAGGGGGCAAACTCCCGGCGGATTTCATAGCGCAGGCGCATCCCGGCTTCGATTTCCGAAAGCCCGGAGCCAATTCCCACCGCCGGATTATCCTGACCGTACAGGTTCAATTCAATCTCAGGAACCAGGATAAGCCGCTGGGTCAACATGATTTGGTATTCAGCCTGTGCAGGCACGCCGAAACGTCACCGTCGCTTAATCGACCACATATAACGGGCCATATTGCCGGTCATCTTTTTCCCGGATGATTTCATGCCCTTCATCGCTTTCATCCCGGGCATGGCGGTCATACCCATCCCCATATCCAGATGCGTCAAAATCGGGCGGGGGTCTGGTCCGGGAACCTTTGCGGTCAGAGAAGGATCAGGGGTCAGGGTCCCGCGGGCATAACCGCTCCGGTCCATTGCCTGGGCGAATACGCAGTAAGCGCGGTCATCCCTGGGAGCCACAATCACATCATAGGTTTCGGCCACGCCGATGCGGAATTCATCCACTGTGACTGGCTCAATATTTTGGCCGTCAGCCGCCACAACAGTCATGGTAAGCCCATGAATACAAACATCGAAAAAACTCATTGCTGAACCGTTAATAAAGCGCAGCCCCACCTTTTCACCCCGTTTGAAACGACCGGTCCGGCCTTCGGCCGGAGCGTATCCATTCATCAGGAAGGTGTAGGTGTATAATGTATATTGTTTTCATTGTTTCACCTCAATTTTATTCCTGAAAGCGTCTCAGTTTATGCCGGCAGCCCGATGATGCTATGAGAGAACCTCTTTCATCCTGACAAATTCCTCCCGGGTGATCTCACCTTTGGCGAAACGCGCCTTTAAGATGGAGAGGGAGTCGATGCGATCCCTGGATGAACTGTTGCATCGCTGTGACCAGGACTTCAAAATCAGAACAGCCAGCAAGACAGCCAGAAAAAATATCAAGCCGCATATCAGTAACATTTCCGGACTCCCGGGAAACCAACCGCCCCATCTCCCGTCTTCAAATGATAAATAATTGCAACCCCACATGATGATCTCTCCTTTACAGCTAATTACAACTGACGCCTTGCCATGTTGATAAGTATCTTTCTTTTCTTGGGTTTGAACCCTTGGAATGTCACTGTTCCTCCTGAGCGGAACGGCTTTCCGCTTTACATAGGTCACTGCCTTGCGTGAGGTGGTAGCGCGGGAAGCTGTCCCGCGTTAGCTTACACGTAGGGGGAGTGAACGATCACGTATTATCAATGCAAACAACGTGCCATAAATCAAGAATTTAATATAATCATCTGAATTATCAGGATAAATTCAATTTCACCGATAGATTTTTGAAACCGCAAAAGAGAATCATTGGGTAATATGGGGAATTTAATCCCACTTTTTTCGGTTGTGAAATTATACTTGTTTACAAAATACCCATTCATGGGTATGACAGACCATTGTTTAATCACAATCGGCAATTCAGAGGTCTTCATGATTCCGAAAACAAAACACGGCACCTTCCGGCGTCTTTATCTGTCACCCTGGATTATCGTCACTTCGGCGGCGCTTTTACTGATCATTGTGGCAGTTCTGGCGGTTCAGAATTACCATCGTGAAAAAAATTTTATGGCGCGAATTTTAAGTGAAAAAGGCGTCGCCCTGATTCACGCGGTGGAAGCCGGCGCGCGCACCGGCATGATGGGGATGCAGTGGGGGCAGCAGCCGGTGCAGACACTGCTTGAACAGACCGCCCGGATGCCCGATGTGTTTTTTTTGGCCGTGGTGCGTCAGGATGGTCTTGTCCTGGCCCACAGCGACCGCAGCCGCATCGGCTTGCCGTTAAAGCAATTTGCGCCCATGATCACGTTAACACCGATTGGGGACGCTGGCTGGCAATTGGCTGATATGCAGCCCCATAGCCGTTCATTTATCGTTTACAGCGTTTTCCAGCCATTTACCGAAACTGATGAGATGAGCCGGAAAATGGTTCAATCGATGCGGCGGAGTGGCATGATGATGGGGCAGGGAAAGAATTGGTGTTTCCCCCCACAAAATAAGGGTGAAAATCGGATCATCATCGTCGGTTTGAACCCCCGGGCTTTTGATGAAGGCCACCGCGAGGATATCCGTAATACAGTGATCATCTCCGGGGTTCTGGTTGTGTTGGGACTGGCCGGTTTTATCTCCCTGTTCTGGATGCTCAGTTTTCGCTCAACCGACAGTGCGCTGCGGGACACCGCCGCACTTGCCGATAAGATCGTAACAAGCCTTCCGGTTGGCCTCATCGCCACCGACAGCAACGGTAAAATCGTGTATCACAACCGCGCCGCCCAACGCATCACCGGTGCGGATTTATCCCGGGCGCTCGGAAAAGACCTGCCGGAAATTTTTCCAGGCCCCCTTTGCGGATTGATTGAGACCATGGATTGCGGCGAACCCATATCCGAAGTGGAAACGGAGTGCGAATTCGTTGAGGGCAAAGTCGTGCCGGTGAGTATCAGTGCTTTCCAAATCATCAACGAAGATGGCCGGTTCATCGGCCAGGTGATGATACTGAGAGATTTGGGCGAAGTGCGGCGCCTGCAGGCCGAAATCCGGCGCCAGGAAAAGCTCGCCGCCATTGGCGGTCTTGCCACCGGCGTGGCCCATGAAATCCGAAATCCATTGAGTTCCATCAAGGGCATCGCCACCTATTACAAAAGCAAATTCAGGGACGGCAGCGAAGATAAGGAGATGGCCGGCGTCATGATTCAGGAGGTAGATCGCTTGAACCGTGTCATCAGCGAACTGCTGGAGTTTGCCAGACCCTCTCAATTAAACCTGAGGCCGACGAATATGAATGACCTGCTGGAACATTCTGTCCGGCTGGTTCGCCAGGAGGCAATTGCCCAAAACGTCAATATCCGTTTAAATCTCACACCGACTCCCGTAGAGATGGAAATCGATCCCGACAGGCTCACTCAGTGCCTTTTGAACTTATACTTAAACGCCTTGCAGGCCATGGAAAAGGGAGGACAACTGACCATTGCCACTTCCGTCAAAGAAGACGGCTGCTTTATGATTGATGTCAGGGACAGCGGGTCGGGCATCCGTTCCGATGAGTTGAGCAAGGTATTCGATCCCTATTATACAACCAAATCGCAGGGAACCGGGTTGGGGCTGGCGATTATCCATAAAATCGTCGAAGCGCATCACGGTATGATCAAAGTGCGCAGCGCCGCCGGACAGGGAGCCGTCTTTTCAATCAGCCTGCCAATTCATAAAGAAAAGTGAGACTGCCATGAGCATACCGAATACGCATCATATCCTGGTCGTCGATGACGACGTGAATCACCTGAAAACACTTCGAACGATTATCAAAAGCTGGGGACACCCGGTGTCTGTCGCCGATGACGGAACCGGTGCGGTGGAGAGCGTCAGGAAACAATCTTACGACCTGATCCTGATGGATGTCCGCATGGCGCAGATGGACGGAATTGAGTCGCTGCAGCGCATCAAACGATACAACCCGGCCATTCCGATTCTGATCATGACCGCCTATTCATCGGTTGATTCGGCGGTTGAAGCGCTCAAGGCCGGGGCTTACGATTATCTCACCAAACCGCTGGACTTCGACTTGCTCAAAATGACCTTGGAGCGGGCTTTAGAGCACGCAGGTTTGAAAGCCGAGAACCGGCAATTGAAGAACCGGCAGCGCGGCGAGTACCGGCTGGATAACATCATCGGCAGGAGTAAGCCCATGATGGCTCTCATCGACATGCTGGCTATGATCGCGCCTTCCGAAGCGACTGTATTGATCACCGGGGAAAGCGGCACAGGCAAGGAGTTGATTGCCAAATCAATCCATCACAACAGCCACAGGAAAGATCATCCGCTAGTGGTCATCAACTGCGCGGCCATCAGCGAGACCCTGCTGGAATCGGAGCTTTTCGGCCATGAGAAGGGCGCCTTCACCGGAGCCGACAAGCGGCGCGAAGGCCGGTTTATGCAGGCTGACAAAGGCACGATCTTCCTGGATGAAATCGGTGAAACCTCCCCGGCAATGCAGACCAAACTGCTGCGGGTTATCCAGGAAAGGGAAATTCAGCGGGTCGGCGGCGAAGAAATTTTGGACGTGGATGTGCGTATTATAGCGGCCACCAACCGCAATCCTGAAAAGGATGTCAAAAGCGGCCGTTTCCGCCAGGACCTATATTACCGGCTGAACGTTGTACCCATCAATATCCCGCCCCTTCGTGAGCGCCAGGATGACATTCCCCTGCTGGCCCGGCATTTTATGGCTCAATATGCGCGGAAAAATCGCAAAACGGTCAAAGGCTTTTCCCCCCTGGCAATGGACATCCTGCTTCACTATGCCTGGCCCGGCAATGTCAGGGAACTGGAAAACACGGTTGAACGCGCGGTCATTCTGCTTCCGGATGAGCACATCACCGAGAAAGAGCTGCCCGCGAACATCACGGAGGCATTTGCCGAAAAACGCAACAACTGGCCATTGCAGGCGCCGGCGGCGGGCAACCGCCCCCTGGAGGAGATCGAAAAAGAGGCCATTCTGGCCACCCTTGAATCCAGCGGCGGCAATAAAAGCGAAACCGCACGCCGGTTAAAAATCAATCGTAAAACGCTTCATACGAAACTTAAGGATTACGGGGTGAATTGAACGCTGAAAATCGGGTAGGCCCTACAAAATAGTGCAGTTAGCGTAGAACAAATCAGCAATTTGTTCTACAGGATGCGCCAATCGGAGTATGGAAGTGGAAGTAGGGAAGTAGGGTTAGGGAAGTAGGGTCGGGCCAAGCTAAAACATTGTTATTTCATTAAAACCATGCTGATAATTGGCGTTTTCAGTGGCAATATGGTCTTTTTTGCCGTTGAAAAGAGCGTTATAGGTTACAGGCGTTTATGTAACGTAATCATTCATCCTCTGCCTGATTCGTTCCAGCCATCAGTTTTTCCTTGTTTTGTTAACGCTATAATGCTCTTTCAGGTTGTGAAAAACTGATTATTGCCCTGTTTAGGACTATAATTTGCTATTATTTAATTTTAATTTAGATAGTTAGCATGGCCCGTCCCCAATTCTTACAATACCAATAGGGAAAACGGCAAATCCAAAAATTTACATGGAAAGGTTCTCAACTGGAAACCCTGGCGTGCCGGGCCGAAGACCGGATTGTTATCCACGGTTACGGTGTCGCCTATCCGGCCGACAACAACGACACCGATGAAGGCCGCATGAAAAACAGACGTGTCAGTTGTGTGGCCGTCGTGGGGAAATAATCAGCAACATACGATTTATACCAGGAGAATAGCCGCCCTATTGCCATGAAATTTGTGGAAATCAGAACTGTTCTCACGCTTTTGCAGCCGATTTAAGACTTTTCCAACAGGCTCTTAACCCAAGTTCGCCAAAAAAATTGCTAAATTCCCGGGTATCAAGGCTCCGGC
>JAOZRC010000168.1 GCA_029940345.1 Desulfobacterales bacterium | reverse complement strand
GGTGGGTGGAGTGTAACGGAACCCACCGCATTTTCGTAAACTGTGGGTTCCGTTACACTCCACCCACCCTACAACTAATTCAGACAGTGGCCAGTATCCTGTTTTTATACCATTGTCTGAATTAGGATTTTTTGGATTGAATGATTTTAGGATTACGCTCGAATGATTGGCTTCATTATCTATCACACTCGCCCCCCATGATCATTCTCCACCGCACCGGCAAGCCGAAGTGCCGCATCCGCATCCTTTTCCCAATGGGGCATGTGGGGAATATGGCTTGCCGCGGCCAAATATTTTAAAATTGCAATGATTAGCTTGCGCTGGTTCCAGTAATTATCAATTTCATTATGAAACCATTGCAGGCCTTGACGCGCATCTTCCGCTTGCACGGTTTCATGGATGGCAAACAGGATATTGCGGGTCAACGTTCCTGAAAAAGCGGCACCGCCTAAATGAGCTTTTTTAAATTCAGACCCGGTTTTAAAGCGCACCGCATTGGCCTTGGTGCGTGCATACAGAAGCTTATAATCACGAACGCCAAAACCTTTGGCAAGTTCCTGGAATGCGCCGGCGCGCGCTTCTTGATGTTTTTCAAGTTCAATCCCCTTGAGATACAACCGTTCCGGCGCTGACAAGGTTTTCCAATGCGGTTTGCCAATCCCCGCGGGAACCAAATGGTCAGAGGCGATTTCAACCGCGCGGTCGATCACTTTTTCAAACGCGGTTTTTTCACCGCGGTCACGCTGCCTGAAAAGTTCATGCCGGATATCCTGACCTTCAATATCACTGTATTGGGTCAACACCCTCAGAGCGGCGGCATAAGCGGCGAGTTGAAAATCCGTATCCCCAAAATTGGGATCATCCTTGTCATCCAATTCCATCATGGAGTCAAGCTGTTGGCGGACTTCATCCTCTATTTCGGGATAGATTTCGTCCAGAAAGGCGGTTTGGTCGGATAAGCGTTTGCGCAAAATCAAAAGAACGGTGCCTTGGACATAATTGCCTTTTTTTAAACCGGATGATGTTTCGGTGGCGATTGTCCAGGCGGCGGTAACTTTAAGATTAGCCGCCCATAAAATCATGGCAAGGTCTGCCCAAACCGATGAATCCTGATGGGTGAACTGAACCATTTGCAGTCCGTTGTCCGGCATATAGTTGGTCAGGTTTTCGTATATCTCTACCATTGAGCGTTTGAAAGCTTCGCCGGAGCCTCTGACTGCTAAGGATTTTTTGGTGTCTGTGTACCAGTCTGGGAAGGCTTTGGGGAGGTGCTTTTCATACCATGAAAGAAAAAAGTCGGATAACTCATGGTAATTTATTGCGTCAGAATAAGGGGGGTCTGTAATCCAAATGTAATTAAATGATAACGAGTTGCGAGAATCTTGACAAGATATATTACTTATTGAAGCAATAAACGCGTCAGGAAACTCAATATTCCACTTCCGTAATTGCTCAAAACCTGCACAGGGGTAAGATAACATAGTATTTAATGCCTGATTACTAAATGTATCAGAAAAACTATCACGAGTTGCAACCCAACGTGTTAAGCGACTATCTCTATTAGAAAATATACCTGTCAATAATAAACCTAATAAATCAGTATTATTTGACAATACCAAACCATGCATCAACAACTGCCGCGGATTAAACAAATGATGCCAGTGCGTCCAACCACGCGTCCTGATTGGTTCTTCAGTTTTTTCACCACCTCTTTCAATTTTTCGACTCGGAATAAATCCTTTCTCCTGCCACGCTTCATATCTCGCTCGAAGCAGTTCCAACACTTGCTTTTCACGCTTTAAATCACCCTCAGTTACGGATGAATAATGCCGCCTTGTTTTTTGAACGGTCGCACCTTGCCTGTTTTCTTCATAATAGGTTTCCACCCATCGGACGCAATACAGGCGTTCCTGGAAAACATCATCCGGTTTTGGAACCAAATCATCTTTATCCCACAGCCTCAAGCCATACACGGTTTTGCCTTTCACCTTGCGGTCTCCGCGAATCCCTGAAATGGAAAACTCCTCGCCGGTTTCCGGGCAGACCATGCGATTGTTGCGAACGGTTCCGAGTTTGGCTTTTGCCATCACATCGTTGCCGGCACCGGCAACGATTTCAATATCATATCCGTTGACGGCATCATTGCGTTTCAGCACTGCGCACACCTTATATTTTTCACTGATCACCCAGGAAGGCGCAAGGGGAAGCATCAAACCGGTTGCCGGGCATCGGGCTTCAACACAGTATAAATAGGCATCCGCGCGCCATGCTTTGGCATTGTGTTCGATGCCCCACGCGGTAATCTGTTTATCCGCGGCCTGATAGGCTTTTTTTTGCGCCAGCATCACTTCTTGTTGAACTTTCTCTCCGCCGCCGATCAAATGGATGGATGCCCATGTGAGCATGGCGGCCACGGGATTCAGGTCGGAGCCGAACGCTTCACATCCCATCCTGGCCGCTTCAAAGGGGATGGAACCGCCGCCGCAGAAACAATCGCCCACTTTGGGAACATGGCCGAATCTTCTTTTTCCCAGTTCAGCGACCAATTCCTGTAGATTTTGGGCACCGGTTCCAAGATGGGCATTGATCGCTTTCCATGCAGCTTTGTCCGGCCCTTGAATCTGTTCCGGTCTGAGACAATAGACCAGTTTAGCGTCATACGACAGGCGCTCAAACACCTTGCGAAGAATTTGCTTTTGCTCTTTTTTGCTCAAACCCGTTGCCCACCTGCGTTTCAAATTTCCCTGTTGATCAAGGGCAATCGCGTTCCATTCATTTTTGGAAAGATTTTCCTGGATCACGGCTGCCGGAACTGACTTTGTGCGGCGCTGCCATAACCCGTCATTATCCATGGTGAGTATCTTTAAAAAAATATCACGGTCTTTCCCAGGATTGCCGGACGCGGGCATCAGCATACCGATAATGGATGCTCGGATTAAAATTAAGGGCTTGCGTCCCCACCATTTGCCAAGGCCGGTTAAAGTCTGGCTTGCGCCGGCCTTGCGCTCTTTATAGCTTTCTTTGGATACTTTGGAGACTGGGAATTGCTCTTCAATGAATACTCGGTCGTTCATTAATTATCCTTTTTAAGCGTATTGATAACATCTCCTAACAACATCACTTGGGAAAAACCATCTGCTTTCAAGCCGCTATATAACCGTTTATCACTGGTTATTAACGTCAATTTGAGTTCAATAGCGGCAGCGACATAAACCGTATCTTTTTCATCAATCTCCTGACAGAGTTTGTATGCCTTGGTCAACGACGCTTGAGATAACAATAAATTGGGAATGACTGTTACTTTTTTTAGGAGTCGAAGTACAAATTCCTGAAACTCATCTTCCGGTAATTTGGTCTTCCTGAGAATACGCTGCTTATATTTTTCCAGTTCAAGAAAAGTAAAATCCGGAACGTAGATAGAGTAAGTGGTAAATAACAGGGGATAGATAGCTTTTCCACTGATAAACGCGCTGAACAGCACATTAGCATCAATCAGATAAGTTTGGGAAATCTCGGTTTTCATGCAGGCATATATTTCGCTTTATATTCTTCCCAGGCTTCCAGACGAGCTTTGTCCACTTCTTTTTCATGCTCAAACCCGGATTCTTGAATGGCTTGCGCAATCTTGTCCCCTAAATACCGGATTCGTAAGAACGACAACTGGCTTTCCATAAATTCCTGAATGGCTTGGAGTCCTATTGTTCTAATTAATGTATCATCAATATCAAGCTGAATCACACTCATGGTTTGTTCTCCTTATATTAATTTCCATCAAACAATGGAAACTGATTCGCCTCTTTTCGTTTTGGCAATGCTTGTTTTGAAATGGGATTTTCGGTTAACGCATATCTGATCGCTTTACGCCATCCTCGGTTTTTGTCATTGACCGCATGTCCGGTTGACGCATTGGTCATTGTGTAGAGCCACCATCGTTCTTCAGGTGCCAATCCGAGCCAGTTGCGGATTCCAGTGCTGATTAATACGGGGTCGCAATCCTCGATTGCCCAGGCTAAAAGCACAAGCTCCTTGCCAAGGGTTTTCTCTAAAAAAATCTGCCCCTTTTTTTTCCATTTGGCGGTTTTGAATCCTTGCGAACGAAGTCGGCGATTAAATTCCGCTTTGGTTTCATCCGCAATTTCATCCCACCTGAAGCGGTCTGTCATCACCTTGATTTGAGCGTTTGCATTGCTGACAGATGTGTAGATTGATTTGCCTTTTTCCGGTTTTTGCAGCTCAAAATGCTCAGAGATTTCTATTTGCGCGGTTTTTGAGCGGGATGCCGGTATGGTAACCAGGAAATAGTGTTCGGTGAGATCGGGGTTAAAACCAAAGTCAATGATGTTTTGTTTTTTACGAGGCATAATCAATATCCAAACTCGCCATCTTTCATATCAGTCGTAGGTTGGGTTGAGGAACGAAACCCAACGAATTCAGGCTGATGTCAGGTTTCGTTCCTCAACCCAACCTACATCTGCTTTTTTACAATTGGGAAACTTCACCAGGCGTCAGCCTGATTTTAGCGTCCGCAACCCAATCCGCTAACTGCTGGCCTTTTTCAAATTCAATCCGTTGAATGTCTAAAAATATTTGACTGCCATACATAACCGCCTGAAGCTGTTTGACAATTTTCTCAAAATTATCTCCGTGAATGCCAAGGCTCTCCGCCGCTGAATAACTGATATCCTGGTCGTCATCATTGGATTGAATGTCAATGGTAATCCCGTAAGCGGCACCTTTGAATTTTTTCAGCCGTTCCATAAACGCGTATGCTTCCCGGGCCGTTAAATGATTATGTTTATGTTGCCAAACGGTTTTCAGGGCGGGATCAACTTTGACCGTGTTTTTACGATAATCGCTGACAATTATCTTCTCCAGAGTCGATGATATGCCGCTGTGCTGGGCAATGGCCAATACAAAAGGGCTGGATTCGGGAACCGGGAAAGGGGAATTGTAAACCGCGCCCATCACTTTCGGGTCTGACCCGTCGGTGGTGTATTTTATATCCGCATTGGGAACGGCTTGCAATTCGACCATCCAGTCATCGCCCTGCTGGAAAACGCGGCGTTTCAGCGTTATGGCATTGACCCATTTTTCCGAAGTCCCTTTTTTATGCTTGCCAGTGGAATCAACACAGATAAATTTATATTTCAGATCACGCACTTTAAAGTTTCTAAAGGAATCCACTTTCATCGACGAACGTGTTGGCTCGGAATCACCGGTTTCATAAAATACCGTATCCCCATGCAATGGTGTGATTTTAAGGGTGGCTTCCCCGGTTGCATTGTCTCTTGAAAGCCGTTGAATTTTCACTTCTGTCCGGGGCGGCGGAAAAGGGCCTTTATTGATAACACCACCTTCATCACGCCAGATATCCTTTCTCAACGCATCCGTTTTTAAAGCCTCCAACGCATCCGGCCTGTGAAATTGCCATACCGTGAGACAGGCGGCGCGCCTTTTGATTTCCGACCATTGCGCTTTTTGCTGGCCGCCGAAAAGACGCGTTTCGCATTTTTCTCTGAACGTGTCTCCGGCAGTTTCAGGAGTGAATTTTTGAACTTTCTCAAGCGTATCTCTTACCAGCTTTTCACCGTCGAATTGATTGTCGGTGAACTGAATACGGCAATCCGTTGTTCTGAAACCTTTTTTGGAGGGATAGACAAGGGTTGTGAAGGTCTCTTGGATGGCGCTTCGCAGACTGAGAATGATTTTGTCATGGCTGGTGCGCGCCTGTATCCGCTGGGGGTCTTTTTCGGACAATTTTTCCGCATCAAATTCAGCTAAAACAGACCGTATCGCTCTGTATTGCGCGGCTTGTTCGATCACGCGGTCCAGAATATTTTCATGGGTTCCAGTGAGATAGATTACCCTGTTTTTGTATTCAATATCATTGGCAAACGTATCCCAATCTTTGTTCAAGCGCGTCGGACTTAAAGCGTCAGCGGATGGTTCCAAAACGATCAGGATGACCTTATCCGCTTCAATACGCACTTCATCGATTGCCGGAAGAAGCGCGATTTTCTGAAAACAATCTTTTAACACCGGGGCGAACATGCTGTCCAGATATTGGCGCAACTCCTTCACACATGACTGGCGATTATATGAGGATGCCATGGAATGAAGTTTGGCGGCAAGATTTTGGGTGTTCTTATAAAACATCCGGCCATCTGAACTGGTGTGCAGATACCATGCCTGAGTGGGAAGATAATCCACAATATCTTTTTTCACTTTGGATATATCACGTCCCGGCGTGCATAGATAACCAATGATTTCGCTTTCCCGAAGTCCGTGGGTCGCGCCGGGGATGTCCGCCAGGGATGCCACCAGAATCAATTTGGAAACATCCTGGGCATCCGTGCCGGAACCCAAGCGGGTGTCAATTTCCTCAGCAACCGAATGAGTATTTTTGGCGATATCATGCGTAACCGCTTCGCTCAAACTAGGATTGATGCTCTTTATCTCCGAAAATATCTCTTGGTTGTTCAAATCCAGATCATAAGGATGAATCAGCATTACTTGATCCGCGCGGTCGGTTTCATACATATCAGATACGATTGCGCGCATCAGCCGAATCAGTCCCCTGGTTTGCTGGAACCCGGGGTTTTCTTTGAAGCGGGCATAAAGGTCGCGGATTGAAAAATGGAACGGATACGATTCGATCAGTTGCGCCGCATAACTGTCCGGCGATGCGTTGGTAACATCCATCTCTTTGGCGCTTTTCACCGCCTGTGCATATTGATGGGCGATATTTTTTATGGCGGATTTATCCGGCAAGTGTTTGAATATCCGGGTTCTTAAAATATGGTAAAGTTCATCACCATGCGTGTTGACCGGTTCGATGCGTAGCGCGGAACGGTTGGTTTCATTTTGAAGATTGGCAAGCGCGCGGTTGAGTTGTTGGCTTCCGCTTTCATAAGAAGCGGTCAAATCGGATATAATGACGCACACATTGGCAAGCTCGGCTTTATTCACGGCCACCAACAGATTGGACAGCGCAGTTGTGGTGACAACGGCAAGATCGCTATTGCCAATCTCCTTGGATCTGACATAATCCATATACGGCGGCAGTTCATCCAGCATAATAATTGCAGGGCCGCCTTTTAACAGATTGATCCAGGCGGTTTCTCCGGGTGCTTGCAAAGGGGCGTAATAGGTATTAAAAAAATCTTTTTTGCCGAGTTGTTCCGCTATGGAACCCCATATTCCGAGGGGTGCGTCTGATTGTCTGCCGGTAAAGCCGACAACCCTGATGTTATCAAGCGCGGCTCCCGGCCATGTTGCACCCAGTATTTTTTGGCGCAACACAGGATTTGCCGCTAACAGGCCCAGCGCGATCATATTATGCGTTTTGCCGCCGCCCATGGCTTGGGTAAGCATAAAAACACTGGCCTGATCGCCAGAGCCTTCCAATCTTTTGAATGTTTTTTCCAAAAGGGTTTTCATGCCGGAAGTGATAAAATTTTCATCAAAAAAAGCGGCGGCATCGATTTTCGATTCAAGCAGATCGGAGATGTCCAGAACGACATCACGCCGGTCGCGGTTGAACACACTTGCGCGGGGGGTGCATAACTGTTTCAGATACATGTTTTATCCTTGGTTATATCGGTAGTTATACGTTACTGATTCAACGCTGATACACAATCGAACCGTTAAAAATGGTCATTTGCATGTTAATATCAGCGATTTCAAGAGGTTTAGTCTCACAAATATCCCGATCAAGAACAACCATATCCGCATATTTACCGGGGGTGATGCTTCCCAGGTTATGCTCCTGGGCATGGGCGCGAGCCGGAATCAGCGTATAACTTTGAATGGCTTCATTTACATTAATGCGGTTTTGAGGATGCCAACCGCCATGCGGTGTGCCATCCGGGCGCTGGCGGGTGACCGCAGCGCAGATGCCGACCAAAGGACTGGGATCGCACACCGGACTGTCCGAACTGAACATCACCGGCCGTCCGGAGTCAATCAATTTACGAAACGCAAAGCAGTGTTGCCCGCGTGAACCGACCGCCGTATCAATCATATCTATATCCAGAACCATGTTATGGGGCTGCAAACAAAAATTGATATTTAATTTAGCCAGACGCTTTAAATCTTGCGGCCGGATCATCTGTACATGCTCAATCCGGTGGGGGATGCGAAGCTGATTCCTTTGATTTTTTGCTTCAGGGGAAGAGTGTTTAAGCCGGTATTCATCCAATCTTTCAAATATTCCGGCTAATTCGCGGCAGGCACGATCTCCGATGGCATGAACCATGACGGACAAGCCGTTACGGTCGGCTTTTTTGATTGCCGGTTCCAGTTCATCCGGCGGTGTCAGCGGCATGCCGTAGCCCGCATCTGAATATTTTTCGATCATCCAGGCTGTGCGCGCGCCCATGCCGCCATCAGCGAAAAATTTCAGATGCCCGATACGCAAGCGATCATCGCCAAACCCGGTGCGCAATCCCAAGTCAACTGCCTGTTCAAGGCTTTCGCCCGGCAATGTAACCCAGCAACGCAAATCTAAGCAGCCAGTTTCATTCAAACGCTGCCAGGCTCTGAACGCCGCAGGCCCCTCTTTATCTTTCATTAAACGGATATCGTGAACGCCGGTGATACCCAAGGAGTGAAGCACAGGAATGCTATCCATCAGCGCTTGTTCGATTTCCGCATCTGTGGGCGCCGGCTTTGCTTTGCGTATCAGATTCACAGCCAGTTCACGCAGAATGCCATTGGGAAAACCATTCTGATCATGCTCAATTTTGCCTTCAGGCGGATTCGGAGTGTTCGCATTGATGCCGGCCAGTTTCAATGCTCTGGTGTTGACACTGGCCAGATGAAGATCGCAGCGCATCAAAAAGACAGGATTATGTGGTGCGGCTTTGTCCAGATCATGACAATTCGGTATTTGTTTTTCGGGCCAGTCATTTTCGTTCCATCCCTGGCCGGAAATCCATTGACCGGCCTCTGATTGGCGCGCTGCCGCCTCAACCATACAAATCAGTTCATCATGCGAACGAACATCCGCCAACGCAAGATTGTGGCGATTCAAGGCCCATTCATACACATGAAAATGGGCATCCGTGAAGCCGGGTAAAACAGCGGCACCGTCAAGATTTTCAATCACGGTCTTTGAGCCGGCGAGATCAAGAATTGTTTTGTCATCGCCTGCCTGTCCGATACGATCTCCGGATACGGCTACGGCCGATGCCATCGGCAAGTTAGCATCCTGAGTGCGGATAATGCCGTTGAACAGGATCAAATCAGGAGCGGGTGAGTATAAAGTCATAGCTAAAATCCTTTTTCGTTGCTTTCCGGCCAAAAATCAAAGGATGTCTGCATATTTATAACAAAAATCCTTGGGGAAAGGGATCCGACGTATCGCAGATAAATTC
>JAOZRC010000167.1 GCA_029940345.1 Desulfobacterales bacterium | reverse complement strand
CAGATAGATAGGAATTCATTGAGGGTGTTTGAAAAGTACACCCTCTAAGGAATATTTTATTTCAATTGCACAGGTTGAAATTATTTAATAATTTTCGAGGTTGAAAAAGCGGAGCAGCTTTCCGCTTTACATCTGGCCCGCCTTATGGCGGTAGCCCAGTTTACTTTAACAAGGAATAAAGAATTGGTGGCCTTATGCCTAAAAAAGTACTTATCGTAGATGACGAGCCCAACATTATCGTACCCTTGCAATTTCTAATGGAACAAGAGCGTTACCAGGTGTCCGTGGCGGCTAGCGGAGATGAAGCCATGGAAAGTATTGCAAAATTTAAACCGGACCTCATCCTGTTAGATATCATGCTTCCTGGCGTCGATGGGTATCAGGTTTGCCAGAACGTGCGCGAAAATCCGGAATGGCAAAACACAAAGATTATCTTTTTATCCGCCAAAGGGCGCGAGATAGATATTGTCAAGGGCATGGCGCTTTCAGCGGACGCTTATATCAAAAAACCGTTTGCGATTGCCGATGTTGTCGCCCAAGTGAAAGACCTGCTTGAATGAAAAAATGTGAGTTTTCATTCGTTACAATTTTTAATTAATACCTTGCAAAGCATTTTATTACATGTTAAGAAAAATGTTTTTCTTTTGATGCACATGTTAGGAACCTGTGCCTTAATGAAAGTCAATACTAGATTCAGTAGCGCTGATTGATGAAGAAGAATTGAATTATATGGAAGGGGTCAATAATCCCCAAAACAACTAACTAGTTAAAAGTAAAGGAGAAAGTGACTTATGGCTTACAACGCGGTAGAAATGGCTGACTGGCAGATCTCCGAAGCGGCTGAAAAAAACATGCCCACACCGGATGAATGGCGGGATAAACTCGGCTTGGAAAAGAACGAGATTCTTCCCATGGGCAGACTGGCAAAACTGGATTTCCTTAACATTATCAACCGGCTTCAGGACAAACCGGATGGCAAGTATATTGAAGTGACGGCCATCACTCCGACCCCGTTGGGCGAAGGCAAGAGTACGACCTCTTGTGGCCTGATGGAAGGCCTTGGCTTGCGCGGTAAAAACGTCGGTGGCGCTCTGCGACAACCTTCCGGCGGCCCCACCATGAACGTCAAAGGAACCGCTGCCGGTGGTGGCAACTCATTGCTGATTCCGATGACCGAATTTTCACTGGGTCTGACAGGCGACATCAATGATATCATGAATGCCCACAACCTGGCTATGGTGGCCATGACCTCGCGGATGCAGCATGAGCGCAACTACAACGATGAGCAGTTGGACCGGTTGACTGGTATGGCGCGCTTGAACATTGATCCCACTCGCGTTGAGTTGGGCTGGATCATTGATTATTGTGCCCAAGCCCTCCGCAATATTATCATTGGTATCGGCGGCCGCTTTGATGGCTTCACCATGCAGTCCAAATTCGGGATTGCCGTTGGTTCAGAATGTATGGCGATCCTATCGGTTATTCGTGATCTGGCCGATCTGAAAGATCGCCTGAACAACATCACCGTAGCCTTTGATAAGAGCGGCAATCCGGTCACCACTGGTGATCTCGAAGTCGGCAACGCCATGACCGCTTTTATGCGCAACACCATCAACCCCACTATGATGTGTACCGCCGAGTATAACCCCTGCATGGTTCATGCCGGACCGTTTGCCAATATCGCCGTCGGCCAGTCATCGATTATTGCCGACCGCGTTGGGCTGAAACTGTTCGATTACCATGTTACGGAATCGGGTTTCGGTGCCGATATCGGGTTCGAAAAATTTTGGAACGTTAAATCCCGCTTCAGTGGTCTGAAACCCAACGTATCAGTGCTTACCACCACCATCCGCGCGCTCAAAAGCCACGGTGGCGGCCCCAAGGTGACACCCGGTATCGCCATGCCCGACGAGTACATCCAAGAGAACGTGGGCATGGTTGAAAAGGGATGCGTCAACATGGTGCATCACATCAACACCATCCGCAAAGCCGGCATTAACCCGGTGGTCTGCATCAACCGGTTCTACACCGATACGGATGAAGAATGTAAAGTTGTCCGCGCGGCTGCCGAAGCTGCCGGAGCCCGCTGTGCCGAGTCCAAACATTGGGAAAAAGGCGGCGAAGGTGCCTTGGAATTTGCCGATGCCGTTGTCGATGCTTGTGAAGAGGAAAACGATTTCAAATTCCTCTATCCGCTGGAAATGAAACTGCGCGACCGCGTTGACCTCATCGCTAAAGAAGTCTACGGTGCCGACGGCGTGACTTGGACCCCGGAAGCCGAGGCGAAAGCAAAGATGCTTGAGAATGATTCCAAGTACGACGACTTTGCAACCATGATGGTCAAAACCCATCTCAGCCTGAGCGCCGATCCGACAGTCAAGGGTGCGCCCAAAGGCTGGACGTTGCCGATTCGTGACATTCTGATTTACTCTGGCGCTAAATTCCTCTGCCCCTGTGCCGGCACAATCAGCCTCATGCCTGGAACCGGCTCTAACCCGGCCTTCAGACGTGTTGACGTTGATACGGAAACAGGTAAGGTCAGCGGCCTGTTCTAATTCATTTTAAGTTCTGAACGCTTGTAATAAAAAAGGCTTGGTCGCAAGACCGAGCCTTTCTTTGTGCTGAAGAGATGCTACAGAACGACCTTGAAACTATTAATGATGAGTTTCTCAATCGCGTTTCCTTATTGGGTGTTCAATGTTGAATGTTCGACGTTCGAACCGTAGTGTCCCGCTTTATGTTGGCAGCCGTAAATTTGATAACTTTACACGGTTTATCCATTTTATCAGAAGTTTTCAAAACCCTTCAGATATTGATCCCACTCCATAGGCAGCAGGTTTTTTTTAGCAGAGTTGCATGCCTTGCAGCAAGGCGCGACGTTTCCTTTGGTGGTTCTCCCGCCACGAGCGATGGGAACGATATGATCCATGGTAAGCCCCCTGGGATGTATACGACACCGGCAGTAGTAACAGACGCCCTTGGCCAAACGACGTTTCCACCACTGTGAAGAACGAAGTTCACGCGCTTTGCTGCGTTCCCTCTTTTCATCAAAATCATCCCATTCAAATAAATCCGGCGTCATATCAGCCCCCTGAAGCAAACAAAGATAATGTGTATCGGCATCCTTCATTTGTCGGTTTACACTTTTTAATGTAGGGTGGGCAGAGTGTAACGGAACCCACCGCACCGAATTGCCATAAATGGTGGGTTCCGTTACACTCTGCCCACCCTACAAAATTTTGTGGCTGAACAGATCAAAAAAGTGTTAACTACTTTAGCTGTCTTATGAAGGATGCCTGTGTATCTTATTCAAAAACTATGGCTAAATGCAGATCCAGAGTGCGAAAATTGTGTTTTCGCATGTGTCCGAAGGCTTGGAACAGCGGGCGATATCTGCGAAAGACCGTCCGCTCCACTTAACTTTCGCACTCCATAGTTACGATCACCATTGAATTTGAATAGGACACGATAATGTTTAGGCTGCCTCTTTTTTCAAGTAGTTGTCGGCAGCCTGTTAATCCAAGCCTGAATCTCCTCTTCCAGAATCGCGTAAAACGCTTGCGAGCCTCCCAGCCCTTTGCGGCCAAAAAAATAGTTTATTTCTAAAAAAAGCGGCTGCGGGTTCTCTTCCTGCGCTGCAAAAAGAAAATCAAACCCGGCCAGATCAATCCCTGTCAGGCGACAAAATGCTTGGGTCGCTTTGACTCCTGCATCCCGAAGCTGTGGGTCGGAATCGGCATCAATCATCGCACCTTGTGCCAGACTTGTACCGAATTGTTTCTTGTTTTTCTGAATACGCCAGTAAGCGAAATAGCGCCCTCCGATGACACAAACCCGTAATGAACGACTGCGTGAAGGGATATATTTCTGAATTAAAAAACCAGGCCATCCATTTTGCTCTTGCTTAATGGCCAGTTGGATTTTTTCTTTAAAAACAGCGTCTGATCCGATCATAAAAACCGCTGCTCCCTCCCCGCCGAGATTTAATTTAAAAACAAACGGATAGGGTTCGATCTCTTGAAACTTCAAATTCCCCTTGCATAGATGATAAGAACGAATATCTTTAAAAAGATAGGATTGTGGATGAACAACGCCGATTTTACGAAATAAACGAATCTGACCTATTTTACCGGGATACTCAAACCGGGCGTCCCAATTGGGAAAAATATGTTTGCAATGGGTTCGCGCCAGTGAATATAAAGCGTAATTACAGCCTTGGGGCAGAATGACGGCGTGAGCCGCCTGAATGGCCTTCCGATCATAACGGTCCGGCTGGCGTCCGGCGCAAAGCCGATTCAGATCCGCCTCAAAGCAGGGATGAAAAGATAATATCATTTAGAAAACCATTGAACGCTTAGAGCCTGTTTGGAAAGTCGTGATCGAAACGAAAAAGTGTGAGAGCGAGGGCTGATTTTCGCAAATTTTAAGGGAATAGCCAGCCTATTGCCATGAAATTTGCGGAAATCAGAACCGCTCTCACGCTTTTGCAGCCGATTTAAGACTTTTCAAACAGGCTCTTAGACCCGTACATTTATCCCGGTAAATTATACAGGTTCGTCAAAGCGGCATTTCATTTCCAGCATATCGCTATCATACATTGTTTTGGTTTTATACGGCAGGGTTTTGAATAGGTTGATCATGCCCCTGTTGCTAGGCGAAGTATAGGCGATCAAACCTGAAATTCCGTTTTCACGCGCCGCCAGGGCCAATTTTTGGATTAGAATTCTTCCCAATTTTTTGCCCTGAAAATTCTTGCTGACGGAAAAAGCCACTTCCGCCATATTGATTGAAGGCTCAAGCAGATATTCACCCACCCCGACTACCTGTCCGAATCCGAATTCGCCCACAAGTGCAATGATGGTCAAATTGTCCACATAGTCGATTTGAGAGACCGCTTTGGCTTCTTCCTGCATAAAACTGGTTCTTTCATGAAAAAAACGGGAAATCACATCATTACTGTCAAGATTGTAAAGGTGTTCCTGGATTCTTCTGACATCCACCGGCTTGGCGGGACGAATGGTGACTTTCTCGCCATCAATCATACGGGATTCCTCAAGGGCAAGCGGATAAACACCGTGGATCGATTCATTTAATGTCACGGTTGAAGCTAACAATCCCATAGTTTTGGCGTCATTAAACAACTGATCACGGAAATCGGGATGCGCAATACTGATCATCCCCATAGCGCGTTCCTGCAAGCTTTTGCCAAACAGGTTAAACGCACCATACTCAGTAACCACATAGTGGACATCACCCCGGGGCAAGACCACAGCGGTGTTTTCCAGGCATGGTAAGATACGGCTTTTTTTACCATCCCTGGAGGTGGAACAGAGCATCAGAATTGACTTGCCACCTTCGGACATAACCGCCCCCCTGGCAAAATCGGCCATACCGGTGACGCCGGCAAAATGGTTATAGGGTAAGGCGTCAGCGGCAACCTGGCCCGTTAAATCCATGGCCAGAGGCACGCTTAAAGCAACCATTTTATTATGCCTGGCGATAATCGCCGGATCATTCACATACTCGGACGGTTGAAAATCAATGGCTGGGTTGTCATTAATAAATTCGTAGAGGTTTTGTCCTCCTATGGCGCTGCTGGCCACCAAACGCCCTTCGTTGTAACCTTTTTTTCGATTGTTGATCACGCCCATGGAAACCAGCCGCATAATACCGTCAGTCAGGTATTCAGTGTGAATCCCCAAATCTTTTTTATCGCTAAGCGCTAAAAGAGTGGCCTGGGGCGTTGCACCGGGGCTGATATGAATGGTCGAACCATCATCAATCAAGCGGGCGATGAGTTTGCCGATGGTGTTAGCGGCCTCAAATTCCGGGGGTTCCAGAACCGTAAGAATTTCTTCGTCATATTCCACAATGACATCCACATCATTGACGTGGATAAAACTGCGGCCATGCACTTTAGGCATTTGAGGGTTGACCTGGACAATCACCAGATCGGCGGACATCGCCGCCGCCAAAGTGATATCAACGGAAACACCGAGACTTAGCCAGCCAAAATCATCCGGCGGACACACTTGAATCAGGGCGACATGGATGGGCAGTTGGCGGCTTTTAAACAAACGGGGAACCGCCGAAAGATTCATTGGCGTAATAAAACGTTGATTGCGGGCAATTCTTTCAGCACTGGCGGATCCCAGGTAAAATGAGCGAATCGTTAAGTTTTGTTCTTTACTTTTGTTGGCAATTAATGTGAGCGGTGTGGTTTCAAGGCATAACAGACGTACAATTTCTATATCACTAAAACGTATAGCCAAATTCGCAAGCTCGCGCACGAGATGTTGAGGTTCCCCGCAGGCCGAACCGATAAACACCCGTTGTCCCGGTTTAATTAAGTGAAGCGCCTCACGAGCGGTTTTTCTTTTCTCCACATACCCGTCTGCCCAATAATCGGCGGTAGCCATAATTATCCTCTTTTGTGTTTAAAGTATCTTCAGTTTGAAGTTGAATGAGAATTAATATATTAAAGGTCAGGGCCCCGGCAAAAAATAATTCTATCGCTTATTTGTCTTTTGGCCCGTCTACTGCGTTACATCCACCGGCACATATCCCGATATGCACCGGCGGATGTGCCTTGTAGACGGACCAAAATCCGGCGCAATCTGGTGGAATCATTTGTTGCCGTGACCCTTATAAAACGTTTAAACATTTTACCCATTTTTCCAAATTTGCTTTCATATCTTGCCAATCGAAAGGTTTTAATATGATAGTTTCAGGTTCCGCCTCCGCATCTTGGAAATAGACAAGACTGCGAATCACATGGCCGACATCCCGATTTTGATATTTTTGCATATACAATTTCAAATAGTCTTCAAGTGAGCGAAAAAAATTAATTAGAAAATACAAATCAATAAAATCTTTTCGGGAACCCCTTGAAGCAATAGCTGATAGCTTCATACAAGCGATATCATCTGTTCCGGCCAATTTTACACCTTCGTGCGGAAGCATCATCGGCGGATGAAGCATCGGATACTTATACCCAATAAAGCTTACTTGAACCGTATCAATCTCCATGTAGACGGTTCCTATGTCCACGGATTTAATATCAAAAACTATTCCGCAGTCCTCCAGCCTTTGAAATAATTTTTCAGGATTTTCAAATGTTGTAATAAACCAGTCAAAATCAATTGATAACCTGTGGCCAATATGAAGCGCAAGGGCGGTTCCGCCTGCCATATAAAATTCCGTACCGGCCAAAGCGTATGCAAGCTGCGACAAGACTTTTTTTTGGCTTTCGTTTAGTATGTCAAGATGCACACCGTTTTCTCCAATGATCAATGCCACTCTCTGCATCTTCCAACCATCTGTTTTTTTCCTCTGGAGACACTCCGCTAATCAGGGCCCAGTAGTTGAGTTCTCGAAGAGGCAGAACGCGTTTGCCTCTCTTTTTTAAATAGGATACGATTTGCTCAGATGTATATGCTTTTTTCAACCAGAGCATGGCATCCCAGGCACCCCGTTCCATAATCCGATCCATAATTGTATCGGAATGCTCCATAATATCAATATCCTCCGGTGCAAAGTCCCAGAAAAGCGGATAAAGAAATGGGGGAACCTGATTTTTAGTTTTTAAGGTCATTGCTCTCATTTCAACTATTCTTTAGCGTGTATTGTTTTAATTTTCAAGAAAAACCGGTTTTGTTCAAATGTTTTTCTGATGCGCTCCTGAATTTTCATTTACCGATTGCCAAATAAATGCTAAGAAAAACTTTCATTCAGACGTGTTTTAGCAGCTTAATAATACCATATAATCAAAACAAGGAGGGTAAAATGGCAACAATCGTACATTTTGAAATTCCCGCGGATGATATTGAAAGAGCCAAAGAGTTTTACACGCAACTCTTTGATTGGAAAATTGAAAAGCATGACGGCCCGATGGATTATTGGATGATTAGCACAACGGATGCCAAAGGTGAAAAAGGTCTGGAGGGGGGCCTGATGCAGCGACAGGATCCGAGCCAACCCATAACCAATTACGTTGAAGTTGATTCTGTGGATGAATATGTCGCCAAAGCAGAGAGCCTCAAGGGTGCGGTCATTGTTCCTAAAATGCCGGTGACCGGGGTCGGCTACTTTGCTGTGTGCCAGGATACGGAAAACAACGTATTCGGAATCTGGGAAAATGACCCTGACGCCTTCGCACTGCCACCATTGGAAGACCCTGCCGAGGTGTTTATCGCTCTCCAGGTTGCCGTCATTATTGCGGATGAAAACTACAGTGTGGATGAAATGCGCATGATTTGGTATGAAGTTGAAGCAATGGATATTTTCAAGGATAAGGATTTCAAAGCACTCGAAACCAAGGTCTTCAAGGCATTCAACAAAAAATCGTCCGAACCGGTCGCCTTTCAAAATTTTGAAATTGACTGGATCATTAAATGTGCCAACGAAAAATTAAGTGCGGAACAACGTAAACTGGCGCTTAATACGGCTACCAAGCTGGCGGGTGCGGATAAAAATATCGAAGGCTACCAAAAAGATATGGAACGCCGTGAAATTGTTGTTCTGAACCTAATCCAGAAAGGGCTTGAAATTTAAGGTCGCGGTGTTCAGGTTTCGGTGTTTGGCAAAACTTCCTGACACCCGAAACCTGACAAATGCCACCAAAAAGAGAGGGTGTAACAGGGAGGACTGCCATGGCAATTGTCGTTGAAAATGACACTGTCCGAATTGAGAGACTCAGCTTAGGGGCTTTTGGCACAAATGCGTATATTTTGATTTGTCAACACACAGGTGATGCGGTTGTGATTGATGCACCCGGTGAAGCGGAACGAATTTTGGAACGACTTGAAAGTGCCAATCCCAAATATATTCTGCTCACACACAATCATGCGGATCACACCGGCGCTTTGGCCGTATTAAAAACAGCGTTAAAAGTTCCCATCGGCGTCAACGCTTCGGATGCGGATAACCTGGGTCTGTCCCCCGAATGGTTGCTCCAGGATAATGATGTGGTTGAATTTGGCAATGTGGAACTGTCTGTCTTGCACACGCCGGGACATACTGGCGGAAGCCTGTGTTTCCATACCGGCGCTCTCTTACTGGCGGGTGACACCCTTTTTCCCGATGGTCCGGGCAAAACAGGGTCGGCAGATGCGTTTCGACAGATCATTCAATCCCTTACAGATAAGCTTTTTACACTGCCTGATGACACCCGGGTGTTTCCCGGCCATGGTGAAAGCACTGGTATCGGGAAAGAAAGAAAAGCCTTTGAACTCTTTTCGGCCAAACCCCGTGATCCCAACATGTATGGCGATGTGCTATGGTCTGCGGCTTAGAACCTGTTTGAAAAGTCTTATCGTAACCGTTCACGCCCCTACATGTAAGCTAACGCGGGACAGCTTCCCGCGCTACACCCTCACGCACGGTTGTGATTATGT
>JAOZRC010000849.1 GCA_029940345.1 Desulfobacterales bacterium | reverse complement strand
TTAATAAGGAGATCGAAATAAGAAAACAGACCCAAAAAGGTAATGAAAAACTTATCTCTGAACTGCAGGACGCCTTATCAAAGGTACAACTTTTAAGCGGATTGCTGCCGATCTGCGCGAATTGCAAAAAGATCCGTGATGATCAGGGCTACTGGAACCAGATTGAGAGCTATGTGCGTACCCATTCGGAAGCTGAATTCACTCATGGTATTTGCCCTGAATGCGCCAAAAAGCTTTATCCGGATTTAAATCTTTTTAAAAAAAATGACAACTCTCAAGGGCTTCCTTCATAGAAGCTAAAAAGCTGTTTACACTTTTTTGCGGAGTGCCAAACTTACAGTTTGGCGGTTGATAAACGGCTTTACTGGTAGCTGCCAAACTGTAAGTTTGGCACTCCATCTTTAAAGTGTAAACAGCTCAATGAAGGATGCCGTGACTTTCAAAAATTTATTTCTGACATGCAAGCATATTGCAAGTTTGCCCTACACTTCTCTTTCAACGCCAAACCGCTGTTCATACACCCTATCCGGAGGCAAATCATCTTTTTGCATCGCCTGTCCGGCCAGGTAATCACATCGTTCGTTATCGCGGTTGCCGGCATGGCCCTTAACCCATTTAAAATTAACTTGGTGATTATCACAAAGATCAAGCAGCAGCGCCCACAAATCGGCATTTAAGGCCTCTTCTTCAGCATTCCTCATCCAGTCGTTCCGTTGCCATCGGTGCGCCCATCCTTTCATTATGCCATTGACCACGTATTTTGAATCGGTGTAAATGATTACGTTGCCCTGGGATTCCAGGGACTGCAATCCGACAATGCAGGCCATCAGCTCCATACGATTATTGGTGGTGTAGCGAAATCCGCCGGTCAGCTCTTTTTTTTTGCCCGCGTCGTAAAGAACAACGCCGTATCCACCCCGTCCGGGATTATTAATACAGCCCCCATCGGTATAGATGGTGATCATTTCACCCTGGTTGATTGTATGCGTTTTTTGGGGTGGGGTAGACTGCGCGGGCGCAGTATCGTTTTTGATTTTCAGACGTTTTGGGGATTTGGCCGGTTTAGGATTATTCTTAATGCCGGTTATCCATTTTTCTGCTTCCTTACACGAAGCAAATCCCTTAAAACGGGCGCGGGGGAAGCCGGAAACCTGAATTTCAGCGCCATCCTCTCCAAACCATTGCATATAGACACCGGGTTTGCGGCCAATGGCAACCGCGTAGTATTTTTTCTTTTTTCTCATAGGGGGTTCACTTTGGAATTCGGAATATCAATCGGCTGTTGTAACTTCCAGAAGCACAAGCTGAGGCGAATCAGGAAAAACCAAAGAAGCCAACGCTTGCGGATTTGTATCCTGACCGTTTACACGAATACGTTTACATTCTGCCCAAAATGTTTCCGGTTGGCGTTGAACCAGATCCTCCCAATCCTTGGTCTGAATCCGGATGCCATGTTCAAGCAAGATCGGACCGAGTTCTTTGACAAGCAGGTTAAAGAGCTTCAATGTAATATAACCTTTACGTTGATCAGAAGTTCCGCTTTCTTCTTGATGTGTTATGGAGCTGCGAAATGAAGCCAGGAGGCCGCCCTTTCGAAAGGTGGCGCCCACCAATCCGGGCATGGCGGCCGACAGGGACAATGTTGCACCCTCTCTGAGGATCGTTGAATGCACATCATCCACCGGCTTGCCATCCAGAAAAACAGTTTTAATGCGTTCTTCGATGTAATCGGCGTTTATGTTTAACTGATGGCAAAGAATTTTATGAATACTCTGGCCAACAACAACATCAACCCTGAAGCCCTGTTGTAAAAGGGGAAAAAATGCTGCTGATTGATTATGGTCAATCACAATAGACAGACGTGCTACAGGGTTGTTTGCCAAAATATTTCCTTTCCTTTTTGGGTTTCCAACATAATCCGGGACACTTCATCTCGAATTTAGTAAAGCAAAATCGGTTTACTCTCATGCTGCTTTTTTATGATAATTTTTTTTCCCGTCTTATTGATAAACGCTTTACATTCGGAGTTGCCTGCAAAATTTTTGTAACATGCGTTGAATGCGTTCAACGCTTCGGGATATTTTTTTTGGAAATACAGATTTAAACCCAATTGATAATAAGCTCTGGAAAGCCACTCACAAACGGTTGTATCCTTGGTGTGCTGGCTGACACAGGTTTCAAATTGAGTGATTGCCTCCTGAAATTGCCATTCGTTAAAAAAGCTGATGCCCTTTTCCAGGCATTGACGCGGAACCTGTTGTACTTCCCGTGTTGTTGAAAGACTTTGGGCAGGTTGCTGCAGTATCAGTTTTGGTGGCGCATTCGGATTCGGGATAAATAGCGGTTGCTCCGGTAAATCAATTACCGGAAAAATGATAACATGGCCAGTTTGAATTTTTTCGACCTGTGCGGTTAGGGAATTTTAAATAAATAACTTGCGCAAAATGCGTGATGTAGGGTGGGCAACGTTTTTCCACTCACCTGATTTATAGC
>JAOZRC010000166.1:619-9437 GCA_029940345.1 Desulfobacterales bacterium | reverse complement strand
CTTTCAGATATTACCAACTTGTACCTTTGACGTTGTTTGATTTTGATCTGTTATAATCAGAATGAAATTAACCTGGTCGGAAACGCTCTGTCAAGAAAATGATCCAAATATTAAATGCCGTAACCGACAAGTTGCTACTTTGTCTTGAAAATTACTTTGAGCTATGCTAACAGTTCACAAATTGTACATGGTTTTTTTTTATTAATCTTTATTATTTTAAGGAGGAAGTATGAAATTTACAGGGTTAAAATGGATTGTTGTCGTAGGCTTGGTATTGGCAATGGCTGCAACAGGATCAATGGCGGGGACTTTGGAGGATGTTCGTGCGAACGGTTATCTCAAAGCCGGCGTCAATGGCGATCTGTTCGGATTTGGCAAGCCGGATGAAAAAGGCGTTTGGAAGGGCTTGGATGTCGACACGGCACGTGCGATTGCCGCGGCGGTGTTTGGTGATGCCAACAAGGTGAAATACACGCCGCTGACGGCTAAAACGCGGTTTACCGCGCTGCAATCCGGTGAAATTGATGTTTTAACGCGCAATTGCACCCAGACATTGGGACGCGACACCGCGTTGGGATTGGATTTTTGCCAGGTCAACTACTATGACGGCCAGGGATTTCTGGTACCTAAAAAATTGGGTATTAAAAGCGCCAAAGAGCTGGACGGAGCGGCTGTATGCGTTTTGCCCGGTACGACAACTGAAATGAACGTTGCTGATTATTTTCGCGCCAATGATATGAAGATGAAGGCTGTTGTGATCGAAAACACCGCCGAATTGGCCAAAGCTTTTTTTGCCGGACGCTGTGACTGCCTGACATCAGATGCTTCCCAATTGGCGGGAACACGCGCTGTGGCTCCTAAACCGGACGATTATATTATTCTTCCTGAAATCATTTCAAAAGAACCGTTGGCTCCGGCCGTGCGTCATGGGGATAACAAGTGGAAAGATATTGTCAATTATGCGGTGCTGACTTTGATCAATGCCGAAGAGTTCGGCATTACCTCTAA
Source organism: Desulfobacterales bacterium (assembly GCA_029940345.1). Lineage (GTDB taxonomy): Bacteria > Desulfobacterota > Desulfobacteria > Desulfobacterales > JAUCGF01 > JAUCGF01. Next base: position 8,429 of record JAOZRC010000166.1, on the reverse strand, counting down.
AAATGTGGATGAAATGCTAAAAAGCAAAAATCCGAAAATCCAGCGGTTTCTGGGTGTTACACCTGGAAATGGCAAAGCGCTGGGGCTGGATGAAAAATTTGCCTACAACATTATCAAACAGGTGGGTAATTACGGTGAAATTTTTGAACGCAATGTGGGCGTTAAAACATCGCTGGGTATTGAGCGGGGTTTAAACGCGCTGTGGACTGACGGTGGATTGCTTTATTCGGCACCGTTTAAATAGATCGTGTGGCTGCCAACATAAGGCGGGACAGTTAAAAAATCGGGTTTCTCGGTTTTTGTAAATGCCGTGGCTTTTCCTCGCTTCAGAAATCCGATTTTTATCCCATATTAAGTTGGTAGCAGATCGTGTAAAATTGAAAATCACAAATTACAAATAATTCACAACACCCAAATAACAAAAAAAGGGCTTGATCATAACTTCGGCCACCTTGCGCAAGACCTATACTAACCTAAGATGATTTTATATAAAATTAAATAGTTATAGGTGTGATAATTAAATGTTAAACTGAATGGCCCATCTTATGATCAAACCCCAAAAAAACACTGATACCGTTCGGTATGGATACTATGTATTCCGCTGACTATCTGAAAATTCAATCTAAAATCAGTATTTTGAAATTTGGGATTTGTTTGAATTTTTTGTTTTGAAAATTGGATTTTATTTATCATTTGTAATTTTAAACTCGACTTTGGCCATTTTGAAAATTCTGGCTATTTTTAAAAAATTAACTTATTGATATTATACGTATTTTGATATTTGATACCATTTTCTACGAATTTTATAAAATGCAATAATATCTATAAGTTAAGTAAAAATGGTCAAAGTCGAGTTAAAGTGATGTCTCTTAATAATGAATCAGGCCGCTCTAAATTGGAATACGATTTGTAATGATCCGTTATCACACAAATTTCCCTATATAATCCAAACCGATTGTTTTGGCAACATTGTGATGAGCCCGGCAACAAATGAACATGGCATGTATAGACTTTCAGATAATTAATGTCACATGGCTAGAGGGAGGAGGCTGTATTGTAATACGCCGACGACCGATAACGCCGTGACATTATTTAAAGGTAATATCATTGAGTGTAACCTTTTTGAATCTTGACATAACATGTTGAAATTTTACGGTTTTATCAAATGGCTCCCATGTCTTTTTTGTTAAAATGCACCCCGTTTTTTGGCACCGCTCAATTCAGTGCTATTGTGTGGCGTTTTGGCGCAGGTGACTTTAACGTTATTCTTTCTGATAAACTTATGCAACAAGGTAGGCAATTTTAGGTTGGAAATTAACGAATTACTGTCTGAAGCCGTATATCGGATTATCGCCTGTAAGATAAAATCTGTAAATAAAAGGAAGATAACATGCCAGTCAGTTGGAAAAACCACATTATAAGTACTGCGGATGTGCTTCACGGAAAAGCACGCCTGAAAGGCACAAGGATTCCTGCAAGCCTTATCTTGGGATATCTTACGGCAGGATATACATTTCACAAAATTATTGAAGAATTTCCGGAACTGGACAAGAATCATATATCGGCATGTCTGGACTATGCCTACGATCTGGCAAAATTCAGGCTTGCAGCATGAACAAGTTAAGATTCTTTGCAAATCACAGAGAGACCATGAGCGGCAGGCCATGAAAACAGATTCTGATCATCCGAACACTCAGGAAGTAATCCCTTTTTGGAATGATCCGTCCAAACGCGATTTTTTTTTTCAATTAGGCGTTTTGGCAATGGTGGGCTGTTTGGGCTATTATCTGATCACCAACACCATTGCCAACCTTGAACGCCAGGCGATTGCCACCGGTTTCGGATTTCTTGAAAGAGAATCGGCTTTTGAAATCGGGGAATCGCTGATTTCTTATTCCGCTGCCGATTCTTATGGGCGCGCTCTGATTGTCGGTGTGCTGAATACGTTAAAAGTATCCTTTATCGGCATTGTTTTAACGGTGTTGTTAGGAACGTTTATCGGCGTGGCGCGCCTTTCTGCCAATTGGCTGGTGGCCAAGTTGGCAGCAGGCTTTATTGAGGTGCTTCAGGATATTCCGATATTGCTGCAACTGTTTTTCTGGTATGCGTTTTTTTATGAAATGCTGCCATCTCCCCGCCAGGCTTTAAATCCGATTACAGGCGTTTTTCTAAGCAACCGGGGCTTGGTGTTCGGTATTCCGGCCGCTCATCCGGCGCATATATATATGGCGATTGCCTTTGCGGTCGCTTGTATCCTGGTATATTTTCTTATCCGCCAGGCGCGTAAGCGGCAGGCGCTGACCGGCCTCGTATTTCCCGTCGGACGCGTTTCCCTGGCTATCCTAATCGGACTGCCATTGCTTGTCTGGGGCATACATGGTTTTCCGACAGCCATGAACATGCCTGAATTGGGTGGCTTTAATTTTGAAGGCGGTATGAATCTAAGTCCTGAGTTTGCCGCTTTGCTCATAGGCCTGGTGCTGTACACCGCCGCTTTTGTGGCGGAAATAGTGCGCGCCGGCATCCAGGCCATCAGCCAGGGACAAACTGAAGCCGCATTGTCCCTGGGATTGAAAAAAGGCCAAGTCTTGCATCTGGTTATTCTTCCCCAATCGCTACGGGTGATTATTCCGCCGTTGACCAGCCAAATGCTGAATCTGACCAAGAACAGTTCGCTGGCGGTTGCAATTGGCTTTCCCGATTTTGTCTCGGTCGCCGGCACCACAATCAATCAGACCGGGCAAGCCATAGAAGGTGTGGCCTTGATTATGATCATTTATCTTTGTTTCAGCCTTCTGACATCCGCCTTGATGAACTGGTATAATAAAAAAATGGCGCTTGTTGAAAGATAGCAGCCGAGGTTTCAGTGTTCAGGTGTCAACCAAGCAGAACCTGAAACCTATCTAATCAGATTTGAATAAAATACTGATAATTTAAAATCATGCAGCGTAAAGCACAGACGACAACCGCAACGGACACAATTAAACCGCCAATCACATCTGTCGGTGTTATCGGATGGATGCGCTCGAATCTTTTTAACGGCTGGTTCAATACCTTTTTAACACTCCTGGTTTTGTACTTGCTCTGGAAAACGGTTCCGCCTTTTGTGCGCTGGGCGCTGGTTGACAGTCTTTGGATTTCCGATGGCGCGGCCTGCCAGAAATCGGACGGCGCTTGTTGGTCGGTGATCACCGCAAACCTTCGTTTCATCACTTTCGGTTTTTTTCCCCATGACCTCCAATGGCGGCCGTTGCTTGCGATGCTGATTTTAATTGCTATGCTTTTTTATAGCCGCAACCGCAAGCATTGGAAAAAATCGCTGGCATATTCCTGGGGTGTGGCGCTGATTATCATGGGACTATTAATGAAAGGCGGTTTGTTCGGGTTGGCACCGGTGGAAAGTTCCCAATGGGGCGGTTTGCCGCTTACGTTGCTGCTTTCGGTTTTCGGTCTGACAGCGGCCTATCCGCTTGGGGTAGTGTTGGCATTGGGGCGTCGCTCTCGAATGCCTGCAATCAAAATGCTGTGCGTTATTTACATTGAATTGATTCGAGGCGTGCCGTTGATCAGCCTGTTGTTTATGTCTTCAGTGGTGTTCCCCCTGTTTTTACCGGAAGGCATCACCGTCAACAAAATTTTACGCGCCCAGGTTGCGATTATCCTTTTCACCGCCGCCTATATTGCCGAGGTGGTGCGCGGCGGACTGCAAGCGATACCCAAGGGACAGTATGAAGCCGCCGAATCACTCGGTTTAAATTATGTTCAGACCATGCGTTTAATCGTTCTGCCCCAGGCGCTTAAAATTATGATTCCGCCGACTGTCAGCGTTTTGATTTCGGCCTTTAAAGACACTTCGCTGGTGGTAATCATCGCTTTGTATGACTTGCTCAAAACAACGCAGTCAGTGTTATCGGATCCCCAATGGATGGGCTTTTCAGCCGAGGCTTATATTTTTATCGCTTTTATCTATTTTATCTGCTGCTTTTTTATGTCTGACTATAGCCGTCGTTTAGAAAAAGAACTGGAAACATAAATTTATATTGCTATATGCCAACCAGAAATGAACTAAAAGAGCTTGCCAGATTGCGACTGAAAGAAGCCGAAAATCTTTTCGATGCCGGTTTGTATGACGGCTCCGCTTACCTATGTGGATATGTTATTGAATTTGCTCTTAAAGCAAGAATATGCAGATTGCTTCAGATTGATGAATATCCGGCATCGGGCAAGTTTAAAACTGCTTACGCTGTTCACGATTTTAAGCAACTGCTTTTACTATCTGGCTTGAAAAGCAAAATGGATTCCGCTGATGTCGAAGTATATACAAACTGGTCTTTGCTAATTACATGGTCTCCTGAAATGAGATACAGACCCAAAGGCTCTGTTTTAAAGGATGAAGTGGAATTACTACTTAATGCAGTGCGCAAAAAACCCAATGGTGTATTCAGATGGATTATGAAATATTGGTAAGAGATTTTGCTAAAATTGTCAAAATTCTGAAACAGGGCGATAAACATGTGGCTTTATTTATGCTTAAACCTGTTTATCCTGACATATCGGTTTGGAGCCTTGTTGTCAGCACTCAGACGTATGATAATATGACAAAGAAAAACGCCATAAGGCATTTGATCAATTTATTAAATAAGAATTTCAGAGAAAATTTTCGCAAAAAAATTATCGGCATAGTTGTTCTACAAACTGACGATCCCTTTGTTAAAGAAATGAATTGGGTATTCGGTGTAACCGATTCCGTGAAATTTATTGAATCATCTGTTATTGCCGGCATTCATCTTGAACGTGCCATTGTTTTTGAATCGGTGCGATCTGCTGCCTCCCAAAAGGCAACTGATCAATATTTGCCCCAAACCCCAAACTTAACTTCTGCAAGCATTTAAGATGATAGAAATCTATGAAAACAAAACATATAAATTCTGAAACCAAACCGGAATCCAACGATGCTATTATCGAAATCATTCAAATGCACAAATGGTTTGATGATTTTCATGTGCTTCAAGATATTAATCTGCGGGTGGGGCGGCAGGAGCGTATTGTTATCTGCGGTCCTTCGGGATCGGGCAAATCGACGCTAATTCGATGTATCAATCGTCTCGAAGAACACCAGCGCGGCAAAATTATTGTTGATGGCGTCGAATTGACCAAAGACATTAAAAATATTGAAAAAACGCGCGCCGAAGTGGGTATGGTTTTTCAGCATTTTAACCTTTTTCCGCATCTTACGATCCTTGAAAATCTGACTTTAGGACCGATTTGGGTTCGCAAAACCCCCAAAAAAGAGGCCGAGGAAACGGCGATGTATTTCCTGGAGAAAGTGCATATCGCCGAACAATACCTCAAATATCCGGGCCAGCTTTCTGGCGGCCAGCAGCAGCGTGTGGCCATTGCCCGCAGTCTTTGCATGCGCCCCAATGTGATGCTGTTCGACGAACCGACATCGGCGTTAGATCCTGAAATGGTTAAAGAGGTGCTTGACGTGATGGTCAGTCTGGCGCGCGAAGGCATGACCATGATCGTGGTCAGCCATGAAATGGGTTTTGCCCGTAGCGTGGCACACCGCGTGCTTTTCATGGATGACGGCAAAATTGTTGAAGAAAACACGCCGGACGAATTTTTTGACAACCCTCAAAACGATAGAACCAAGCTGTTTCTTAGCCAGATTTTACACTGAACATTCGCCAAGCCCGTAAAACGTAACCGTTCCTCCCTATGTGTAAGCTAACGCGGGACAGCTTCCCGCGCTACACCCTCGCACACGGCTACGACCATGTAGAGCGGAAAGCCGTTCCGCTTAGGGGGGAGTGAACGGTTACCGAAAAACATGGTTAAATGAGACGTAAGGGGCAGATTCAGTTTTCATCACTTATCCTCGCATTAAGGTTTGCTTTTTCAGAAAACCTTGCGTCAGGAGTCGATAAATGTCAATAAAAGTCTCCCCCCAAATCCGTTATAATCAGAATTTTAATTTTATCGCCCGCAAGGAGCAACTTCAGCAAGATATAAGAGCGTGGAAGATGGCAGGATGAAGTAACGAGAATCACTGAGTTGAAATTATGTTCCAAAATAATTTTTTTAGTGTAGAGCGCATTTTCAAAAGTGGATCGGGCCTTATCCTCAATAATGTATTTGAAAGTCGAGGACACTCCAAATTTTTCAGAATATGTTTTTACTTTTGCCCTGATTGCAGGCGAAATGACCAGGTAAGGCGCATAGCCGGCAATTGCAAGTTGATGACCCGCTTCAATTCTCCCTGCGCTGCCGACAAACACAACAATCATATCCGCTTTTTTCAGGGGCGTATCATCAGATAATATCTGATAAAAATAAACAATCTCAATACCGATTAAAATCCCGAACAGAATCCCTGCCACAAGCATGCTTTTGAAAATGAATTTAAAACGCCGCCGCCATCCGCAGTTGCTTTTATTCATAATTTATCAGTACTATACGGATCCGCTTTCAGTTTTTCCGAAATAAAGGAGTGTAAGCTTTAGCTTGCACATATTAAGATGTTTTGCGTTTCAATAATAAACCAAACATAAATATTTCGAGCTGTGCAATTCGTTCAGAGTCCCGTCGGGACGGCATATTTGTAGAATCAACGGGCTGATATCTCGTCAGAATCCCATCGGGACGGCATATCAGACACAGCATAACAGGATATTCGCAATCACACTACAAATATGCCGTCCCGATGGGACTTTGGCCGAAGCATAGCATGATTGTACTACAAATATGCCGCTCTCACGGAGCTTTTAAGGATTGTTTTTTTCATAAGAATCAAAATCAACCTCCCTGGAAACCGTTTCAATAAACATCACAGCTTTATCTGATACGCGCTTTGCTCTTCAACCGAATCTGCTGCACTGAGCTTATGTACAGGTTCAAATCCCAAGATGGTCAACCCAAAAACCCCGGATGGGTCAGCAACTTCTTCAGGCGGGGTTTGGATTGCACCGGGCGATCTAAAGCTTACTGGAACATTTCCCACTTGGCATTGTCCAGGCCGAAATGACGTCCATCCCCCAAGGCATGGTTAGCCGCCGTGATGCCGGCTTCCAACAAAAACTCGCTTACATTCTTATGACAAACATGAGCTGCCTCTTGTAATAATTGTTTAACCGCAGTACTCGCATGTACATCAATCCGTGCGAATTCCGATTGTATTGAGCTGGTCATGGACGCCTCCTTTCATTCATATTGAAAGTATAGTGAGCGGACGATGTTATGACAATAAAAAAATGTAAATAAAAATGCGGCGTCTTTGCGCCCTGACGTCTTTGCGTTAGTTCATTTAAGCTCAGATTTTACAACAATGACCAATTCTCCCTTCATCAATCTTTTTGGCAACCCAGTCCACCTTACCGGGCTCAGGGGAGGAGTGAACGGTTACAATCGTTTCATAGAACATCCAAAAATATCCACAAATATCACGAAGTATCACCAATTATCGGATTGATCACGGAAAAGCCTTCAAGGGCGATAATTTTACAGAATTTCTTATCTGCGCAAACAACAGCTTTAACTTCAGGCCGGTTTACTGATTTGAATACTGAGAGCTGTATGGCATCCAGTGTTTTCAGGCTATATTTTTTAGCATACTTTAACAAAAGCTTTGTTGATTCCAATTTCTCGTTATTTGCAAATACAGCGACTTTGTAAAGGCCTTCCTTAATGTCTTGAGAGAGCAACTTTCTCAAAGACATAAAATTCTCTTCATCAATTTCACCGACTCTTACTTTCAAAGATAGTGCGGAATAAAATTCTATGATGCTGATATCTGAAATTACAAATTCAG
>JAOZRC010000166.1:0-609 GCA_029940345.1 Desulfobacterales bacterium | reverse complement strand
ACTTCACGGTGATATCGTTTAACAACAGCGCTGGTATCAAAAAAATATTTACTCAAACTCTTTCCTCTCTGCCTTTGATAATAGTGTCTGCCAAATTTCCTTTGATTCCGCTGAGTTGTTGACGAACAACATCCAAAGTCATCTCAGTATCTGCATCCGTTGTAATGAATTTTATCAATGGATTTCTTCTTAGACCTTTTTCTTCCTTCAATGTTAGAAATTCGATAAAATCCAGTACCTGTGACACCTGTTCTTTATTTAGCTTTTTAGCTTTTTTGTATATCTTTTCCGACAGATTCTCTTTTAGAAGTACTGTTCCCATTTGAACATCCTTTTCTATTTTTTTATCCACAAATTTAACGAATTATCAGGCATCCTTCGTTTTGCCCCGAAAGAAACATCCGGGCATCTTTATCTAACCTGTATGAATTCACAATTTCATCCCAGTCTGCTTCCGGAACTGATATTTCGCCAAATATTTCAGGCAGAATAAAAGCAAGAACGCTGTTAAACAGAAGTATCAGTGGCGAGGTGTTGATAACGATTTAACAATTTTATCAGCAGACATTCTTTAATTCCTCTTCCAAACTTTCTTTTGTATATTGTATA
>JAOZRC010000848.1 GCA_029940345.1 Desulfobacterales bacterium | reverse complement strand
TAAGGAATATCATATTTCAATTGCACAGGTCGAAAGTTTTTAGATATTTCATAACTTTCTGAAATAGTGACCAAGTATTGAAAAATTATGGCAGTACGGTTAGACTGGAATATTTTTATATGCAAAAGGAATAATCATTGGCTCCTTTTCTTAACCCAAGTTCGCCATTTTATTCCCGCGAGGGGCGGATTGAGGGCCAATTTGGGTAGCCTGTATGTATAAGTTGCTGATATTATAAGAGGCGGCATGGAGTCCGGCCAACGTAGTGTAGTGACCCATATACAAATATTATTTTGACGTCAATAAAATTCTTTGCTAATCAAGCAGTCATGTACATCAGAAGCGTAGTGAAACAAAATCCTGGGTCTGAAAAAAGTACCGCTACCTCCACCTAGTGGAAAGCGTACGCACCAGGAAAGGTCCGAGACAGTGGCTCATCCTCAATCTAGGCGCCCTCGACATTCCAAAGACAAAACATAAGGAGCTGGCCAAGGTCATTGAAACGATGCTTTGCTGACAAAAACAGCTCTCCTACCGTGATCCGATAATTGAAAAGCACGCCAAAAAGGCTGCCCGCTCAATATTGCAAAAACGGTCTGGAGATGCTGCCATGGACAAAGTTTCCGATGCGTATACTCGAAGCGCTAAACCGTGTTTCCAGTATATTGATATCAACTCATCAGAGGCGGATACACCGCGAACCATAGGCCCCGAATACGTCTGCCACAGTATCTGGAATGAACTAAGAATTAACGATGTGTTTGTGTCGAGCGGCGTGGCCGAGCGTAACCTTGCCATCATGGAAGCAATAATTCGAACAGACCGCTCAGATCATTTTCCACTACCGCTTTTCGAATCACATTCAGGTGTTCCCATCCGTTCCGTTCAGATAAATCTATAACGATCGGGTTATAATTTCCTGAACTCGCAACAATCAATTTTTTGGCTGAATAGACATCACCCGACGCAATAATGATGTCTGTGATTTTATTCCCCCATTTTTAGCGTCCTGAAAATAGTAGGATGCGAAACGATACATGTCCGCTTTGCTGAGGTTGCGTTGTTCTTCGATATGAAATAACGCGCCCTCCTCATTGCGAACCATGATATCGACCCGTCCCGCCAGCACTTTGATATCCACAGGTTCAAAACCGAAACATTCTTAATGCGTCCGATGTTTAAACCGATGAAGTCAACTGAAAAACTCCCGATCAAGTATGCCGGGAATTAAAACCGATGGTCTTGGCCGACCAGTCAGTTGGCTCATCATACGGAGCCTGCCTGGTTTTACAATGCCGCAGGGCGCATATCGGGCAATTCTTATCGGTACACGGGTCCAAATGAATTAAAACCGTTGACTGCTGCTTAAAATGTTCATTAATTATTGCTTCCAAACGGTCGGCTTCGCCGTGCGCCTGCTCCAGTGTGAAATCTCCGGGCATAATCAGATGAAAATCAATATGCATCTGGCTGCCGGAGCGCCAGGCGCGTAATTTATGAATATCAATCTGCTGTATCTGGCGCTGTTTATCAAGTAATGTGGCAATTTCCTGCAAAAGAAGCGGGTCCGTGGCATTCATCAACCCGGCAACGGATTGACGCAACAGGTGAAACCCCGTAATCAGAATATTGACGCCGATCAGGGCGGCAATGACGCCATCCAGCCAATAGAGCTTCGTCAGATGCACCAGCATAAGTCCGATCAACATGCCTCCTGAAGTGTATACATCCGTCAGCACATGTTTGCCATCGGCAATCAAAGGCAATGATTCCGTTTTTCGGCCAATCCTTACCAACATCAGACCCAAAATAAGGTTTATCACACTCGCGCCCAATAGAATAAACAACCCATGCTCAAGGTTTGGCAGGGGAGCGGATGAATGAATATGCATCCATGCGACTTTGAAAATACCGATAGCGGCGAGTATAATCAGGGCCCCCTCAAAGCCGGCTGAAAAATATTCGATCTTACCATGTCCGTAGGGATGGGATTTGTCCGGCGGCTTGGCCGAAATAATGATGCTCATCATGGCAAACGCACTGGCAATGACGTTAATGATCGATTCCAGCGCATCGGATAAAATTGCCGAGGAGTGGGTGAGCCGATAGGCGTAAAATTTAACGCCCATCAACGCCAGACCGATCACAAAGGATGATGTGATTGCTATTAGACGGGTTTGGAGGTTTTTGTCTGAAATGGTCTGCATGCCTGTTGCATACAGTCTTTGGTTAAATAGATCAAATTAAATCTATTTTTGAAATGGAGTTGCAAACATTATTTTTTCTGATTCTAACGGATTTTATTGACAGGCTTACTCCATATAACTTAACATTAACGTACACCATACGGAGAAGCCCTCGCCAATTGGTTCAATCGCCTGGCAAATCTGCTGCATCCCGATGTATGGCAACATAACGACGCCCTGGCCGCATGCTATTTTTTGATCAATCGCGACCTTTTGGAGCGTGGGCAGATCACACCGCCTCCGGGACTTGATGTCA
>JAOZRC010000847.1 GCA_029940345.1 Desulfobacterales bacterium | reverse complement strand
ATTCAAGTTTCCCCGCCTCGATCTTTGAATGATCCAGGATATCATTGATCAGCATAAGGAGGGAATCACCGCTTGTTTGCGCGCTTTTGGCAAAATCCATCTGCTCCTTTGTCAGTTCCGTGTCGAGAAGCATATCGAGCATGCCGACAACCCCGTTCATTGGCGTACGGATCTCGTGGCTCATATTTGCGAGGAACTCGCTCTTGGAAGCGTTGGCCATTTTGGCCTCTGCGGCCATCTCGTTGGCGCGGACGGTCTGTTGTTCCAGACGCCGGTTGGTTTCGAGCTGTTTCTCCGCATTTACGCGAAGCTGATGCAGCATCCGGTCCTTGAACGACTCGAAAAGCCAGGCGAAAACGGTGACAAGTGCGACCAGCCCGACCAGAACCATCAGGCCGAGCCAACGGTGCAGGGCGGGCGTGAGATCGTCATGAAACCTGTAACCGGCGAAATCCGCCACCGCGGATACGGCCAGGAAGGTGAGTGTAACCGCCAACCAGAACAGGCCCGCACGTTTGTTAACCATGCTCATGGCTGCAATCGGCACGGCGGCGTACCATATGATCGGCGGAGCGATGTGGCCGCCCATGCAGAATCCCGGCACAGTCAATACGAGAAAGAAGAACAGACATATCAGGTTGCCGGTAAGCCGAGTCGAGCCGGTGCGACGGAGCACCAGCAAAATGAGCGGAGCGAATACGACGCCGCATACAGTCACCACCGAGGATAGCGGGGAGCCTGCCAGGTAGTAAATCAGCGCGTAGGGCGCCCCCAATAACACGACCGCCCAGGTAAATGCCACGATGATACGGGCGCGGCGGTAGTCGTCGATGTCTCCGGTCTGCACTTGCTCGGGGATAAAATGGTCCATGGCCGCGGTGAGGGCACTGCCCAGGCGAAGCGCGAATGGTTGCCGGTCTGCCGTGTGTTTCATTGTTATCATTCCATTTCTGCGGTCTACTCCCCCGCCAAAACCTCCTTCAATTTCTCCGACAATGTCGAGAGTGAAAAGGGTTTTTGAATAAAGTCCTGAGCGTCTGCATCTAAGATTTTCCGAGCAAGGCCTTCAATGGAATACCCGCTGAAAACAATCACCTTACGGATAAATTCCAAAGCAACCAAGCCGGAGTTTACCCGTGAGGGTTTTATAAAATCTTTACAGGTTAACTCCAGGAAACGGGAAAAGGGAATGACTCCGATGGCTCCACTCCAGGGAGTTAATGTATCTCTTTGTGCCTTGGTATCTTGGCAGTGAATCCCTAAATCCCCAATAAATCCTCCATATGCCGAATCAAGTCATCTGTCTCTACTGGCTTTGCGAGATAATCATCCGCGCCCGCCTCCATGATCTCCTCCCGATTTTCCTCCGTATCAAAACCGGTAAGAACAAGGATTTTTATCCCGGAGGTCGTTGGATCTTTTTTCAGATATCTGCATACCTCAAATCCATCCATACGCGGCATAATCAGATCCAGAATAACAAGGTCGGGCTTGAACTGGACGACCTTGATTCCCGCCTCAAAGCCGTCTGCTGATGTTTCAGTCTCGTATTTATAACCAGAGAGTATTTCACTCGTGACCTTCCGAATCACTGGATCATCATCCACAATGAGGACCCGATTTCTGGGAAAACTTTTGGTGGCCAGGGGGTACATCCCTTTCTCAACCAAAAAGGATTCCAGGTCTTCCTTCGCGATTCTGTGGTGTCCCCCCGGCGTAACAGACGTCCTCAGTAGTCCGGACTTGGCCCACCGCCACATGGTCACCCTGTCCACTGCGCAGTATGTGGCCGCCTCCGGTATAGTTAGAATATCCTTCATCACTGATAAATAGTCTCCTTTCATTCTATGCATGAAATATATGTATCATATGCAACATATTTAACATTTCACGAAAAAATAAGTCAAGAGTTTTTTAACAATTACAAGAAAATATCAGGTCAGGGCAGCGCTCTGAGCAACTTTTCAAGTTGAATTTCATAAATCCCAATGCTATTGTGATTTATCCGGATAATCCACGATAGCATTGGGGGTAATTTATGGAACTTGAAAGACTTCTTAATCTCACAGATCTTTTAACCCGGAAATCATTTTTTCTGTTTGGCCCGAGAGCAACCGGAAAATCCACTTTAATTAAGCGTCAACTATCTGAAACCGCTACTGTTATTGACCTGCTGGATTCCAGATTTTATCTGCGTCTATTGGGCTCTCCACATGACCTGGAATCCATAATTGCTTCCGGACACAAAACCGAAATTGTCGTTATCGATGAGATTCAACGAATTCCGGAGCTCCTCAATGAAGTTCACAGACTAATTGAGGACAAAAAGATTACCTTTCTGCTTACCGGCAGTAGCGCGAGAAAATTACGAAGAGGAAAGGCGAATCTGTTGGCTGGTCGGGTATGGCAATCCCGTATGTTTCCCTTAATCAGGACTGAAATACCTGATTTCAATCTTGACAGATTTCTTCAATATGGCGGTTTACCCGCAGTTTATCTGAGTA
>JAOZRC010000165.1 GCA_029940345.1 Desulfobacterales bacterium | reverse complement strand
GAAGTAAAAAACTCTTGACATTGATAACAGTCGCTACGTCTGTCCCGCCTTATGTTGGTAGCCCTGCAAACTTATTGATGAGATTGCGCTCTTACAGGCGCAGGTTTGAAACGAATAACATCTGTCAGGTCATAATTCGGAACCGAATCCGGGTCCAGAAACATCCGGATCGCTTCTTCCAGGCGCCGGATTGAAACCTGGGTGTCGAGACAGGGGCCTGACGGACGATAATTCAATACGCCAAAAACCGGCAACGGGTAGGCGTCCTGAATACCGCTGGCCAGGTCTCTTTCACAGGCCACCGCCAGAATCAGGCGGGGGCGTTTTTGTACGATAATCCGCCGTGCAATGGTTCCACCTGTAGCGACGGCCAAATGAAGGCCGTACTTCTCACTCAGCTCCAGAATCCCGGTGATGGGACATTTGCCACAACGATTACAATTATTAATATTGTAGGTCAGTCTCATTTTGCACTTGCTGTTCTGTAAACAATGCGGCATTAAAAGCAAAATTTTATTCGGTGTGTATGTTTTTACGGCAGAAGCAACCAGTTCATTATTCACCTGGATAAAAGAAGAACGAATTTTTTCTTTGGAAATTCCAACCAATCGTCCTAAAAGCATCATCAAGGGCAGGAACAGTTTGACGGTTACGCCGCGCATACGCCTGAAAAACGGGAGGGTTTTTCCTGATATGATATTGAGTACCAAGCCAAATGAGGACCATATCACTAAAATGACAACGGCAAGAAATAGCGCACCGAGAATCCAGGGCGCAATCGGATGAATCGCAGCAAAACCGATATAGGGAATCACCCAAAGCAGCACCAGGAAAAAGCTGACAAGCGCACTCGTGCCCGATACCAGGCCAATGAATAATCTTTTTTTGGCCTTAACGTATTGATCATCCGGCCAGGCTTCAGATGGGGCGGTCGCGACTTTCAGCAGAGGCGTTGTCTTCTTCTTCTTTTTTTCCATAATAGCTATTGCGGCGTGAAAATTATTTACAGGCATTCTTTATGAAGGCGCTGTTCCTTTTAACATCATCTTGGCTGTTTCAGCGATCGCCACGGCATCAATGCGGTATTTGGCTTTGAGCAACTCCTGGGGGCCGTGTTCGACAAAGGTATCCGGAACAGCGAGGCGTTTTAAGTGAAATCCGCTAATATCGTGATCGCATAAACACTCCAGGACAGCGCTTCCGAAACCACCTTGAGCCGCATGCTCTTCAACAGTAATAATATGGGTGAATTTGCGGGCCAATGAAGTGATCAAATCCGTGTCCAGCGGTTTGACAAAACGGCTGTTGACAATCGTGGCGCCAATGCCCTCTTTTTGTAATACGGAATGCGCCGCCAGGGCTTCGGCCACTGATCCGCCAATGGCAAAAATCAAGATGTCGTCCCCTTGTTTCAGAACTTTCCCTTTACCGAGAGGCAGCGGAACGATATCTTGGTCTAAGCCTGCCCCGGTGACCATACTCCGCGGATAGCGAAAAGCGATCGGTCCGTTATACTCAAAAGCGCTGGCCATCATACGGCGGAGTTCATTTTCATCGCCAGGCGCCATCACCACCATATTGGGCAGACATCTCAAATACGCCAGATCGAACAAACCGTGATGCGTCGGTCCGTCATCACCGACAATTCCGCCCCGGTCAATGGCAAAAATAACGGGCAGCGCTTCAATGCAAACATCATGCATAATCTGATCAAAAGAGCGCTGGAGAAAAGTGGAATAGATCGCCACAACCGGTTTTAAACCTTCGATGGCCAGACCTGCGGCGAACGCAACCCCATGTTGCTCCGCAATGCCGACGTCAAAAAAACGCTCCGGATATTTGCTTCTGAATTCGGAAAGACCCGTTCCTTCAGGCATTGCGGCAGTTACCGCAACAATTTTTTTATCCGCAGCAGCCAATTCAACCATTGTATCACCAAAAATTTGGGTGTAAGTCGGAAGGGCGCAGCTTTTGCTAACACCATTGCCGGTTTTGACTTCAAAACAGCCCACCCCATGGAAATAAGTGGGGTTTTTTTCGGCCGGCGCATAGCCCCTCCCCTTTTGGGTTTTAACATGGAGAAGCACCGGCTGATCAATATGTTTGATATTATTTAATATATCAATCAGATGATCGAGATTGTGTCCCTGGATAGGACCGAAGTAATCAAAATTGAACGCTTCAAAAAGAATATCGGGCATTACAAAGGCTTTGACGGAATCTTCCCAACGCTTGGCCAACTGATAGACATCATCTCCGATCCTGGGCAGCCCTTTAAGAACATTCCGAATATCCGATTTGATATTCTGAAATGATTTGGCTGACAACGTGCGGCTCATAAAGGAAGAGAGGGCGCCCACATTTGATGATATGGACATATCGTTATCATTCAAAATGACAATCAAATCTTTACCGATATCGCCGGCCTGGTTTAAGCCTTCGTAAGCCAGGCCGGCGGTCATGGAACCATCGCCGATGATAGACACCACTTTGGATTGCTCTTCTTTCAAACTCTTGGCGCACACCATGCCCAGCCCGCAGGATATAGATGTGCCGGCATGGCCGGTGGTCAACGCATCATACTTGCTCTCGCTTATACGCGTGAAACCGGAAATCCCCTGATGTTGGCGCAGCGTATGAAATTCGTTGCGACGGCCAGTAAGCAGTTTATGGGCATAAGACTGGTGGCCAACATCCCAGATCACTTTATCATCCGGTACGTTAAAAACATAATGAACGGCGATAGCCAGTTCAACGGTACCCAAACTGGGTGCCAAATGCCCGCCGTTCTTAGATACGACTTCCACAATTTTTTGACGGATTTCATCTGCAAGTGCCGGTAAATCGGTGCGTGCCAATTTTTTCAAATCATTCGGAGAATTAATTTTATCTAAAAAATTCAATTTTATTTACGCTCCATTGGTTAGGACTATCTTAAAAAAAAGAGAGCAGAAGGGGTTATCTGTTTCGGGCGATAACATAGCGGGCGATTTCACGTAACGGTTTAGCACTATTGTCAAAAGATTCAAGTGCTTGCAAGGATTTGTCAATCAATTCGGATGCAAACGTTTTGGAAGCGGCAAGTCCTAGTAACGCCGGATAGGTATTTTTATTTCTGTTTTGATCTGTACCCACCGCTTTACCGAGAAGTTGCGGATCGCCCTCCACATTTAAAATATCATCAGTTACCTGAAAAGCCAGGCCGATTTGGCGGGCATAGATTTTTAACTTTTCAATCTGCGCGGACACGCCGCCGCCCAAAATGGCGCCTGCACAGGTGGCCGCTTCAATCAGTGCACCCGTTTTTAATGTATGCATCGCTTCCAGTTCAGTCAGCGTCAACTTGGTATTTTCCGATGAAATATCACGCATCTGGCCTTCAATCATGCCTTTATAACCGGCCCCGGCAGCAATCCGTTGAATGACTTGAAGCCACGGTTTAGCGTTGTTTGCAACGCTAAGATCGGTGTTCGTCAGGATTTCAAAAGCCAGGGTTAATAAGCCATCACCGGCTAAAATCGCGGTAGCTTCGTCAAAAGCGACATGGCAGGTGGGTTTGCCGCGACGTCGTTCATCGTCATCCATAGCCGGAAGATCGTCATGAACCAGCGAATAGGTATGGATCATTTCCATTGCGCAAGCGGCTTGAATTACATTTTCAGAATTTCCTCCCACCGCTTCAGCCGCCGCAAGGCATAAAATCGGTCTCAGACGTTTGCCGCCAGCCATTAAAGAGTAGTGCATCGCCTTTACAATACGCGGCGAGTTAGCATCCGCCCTAAGCATAGCTTCAAGCGCCCGATTCACCTTTTGCCTCTGCACGGCTAAATAGGTTTTCAGATCTGACATAGAGTGATCCCCATTTTACAGTTTGTGTTTAAGAGTTTCACAAATATGATCAATGATCCAATGGGGTGTGGAGGCGCCGGCGCAAATACCGATGCTTGACGCATCTTCAAACATTTCCGCATTCAGTTCCTTTGCGGTTTCAACATGATAAGCTGACTTGCCGGTCTCTTTGACAATTTCCGCTAGTCGCTGGGTGTTTCCGCTGTTATGGCCGCCAATAACAATCACAACGTCCACTTCCATAGCAAGCTGTTTGACTTCAGCCTGACGTTTAGCAGTGGAGTCGCAAATCGTGTTAAATATCTTGTAATGCGGATGCTTCTGCTCCGCCCACCTTTCCACTTCTGCATACGAGCGGGTATTCTGGGTTGTTTGGGCGACGATGATAGCCTTTTCAAAAGAAGGCAATGTGCGAAGCTTATCAATTGTATCTGCAACAAAGCCTTTGTTTCCAGCACAACCCAATAAACCAATAACCTCCGGATGATCGGCTTCACCCCATAAGATAGTTGCGAACCCCTGTTGCGCGTATTTTTTGATAATCGAATGAACCTTGGTGACGCGTGGGCAAGTCGCATCAATTATTTCGAATCCCGCTTTACGGATTTGCGCTTTCGCATGAGGCGCCACGCCATGCGCTCTGATCATCATTGTGCCCGTTCCTTGTTCCGGCATCTTTTCAATAACCGTAACACCTTTTTGTTTCAGAACATTGAGAACCTGAGGGTTATGTATCAGCGGTCCGAATGTATGAATCGGATTGAGGTGTTTATCTGGCGCTTCCAAAGCCAACTCGACCGCTCTTTGAACGCCCATACAAAAACCGGCTGTTTGGGCAACGATTATTTTCATGGAATTTTTCGGCATTTTTTAGCCTGTCAAACAGATTAATTCACCGCAAAGACGCAAAGAACGCAAAGGGAAAAAAGATAATTTTTTGCGCTCTTTGCGTCTTTGCGGTGAACTATTAGGCATCCTTCAAAATAGCCTGAAAGTAGTTAACACTTTTTCTATATCGTCCCTACGGGACTTGTTGTATTAGCAAGCTTCTTTCTATAGATATTATGTCCATAACGGGACAAAGTGTAAACTGACTAATGAAGGATGCCAACTATTACATATATTGATTAATCCAGCTCATATTCATCCCGCCAATTAATATCATCCTTTAACGCTTTTTGTTCCTTTTTATCAAACAAAAAATCACCAATCACCAAATAATCTATCTCGGTGCGCATAAAACACCGAAAAGCATCTTCGGGAGTGCGCACAATCGGTTCACCGCGCACATTGAAGCTGGTGTTGACAATAACGCCATATCCGGTGACAGTTTTAAACGCATTGATCAACTCCCAGTAACGGGGATTCGTCGCTTTGCTGACACTCTGGATACGCGCGGAATAATCCACATGTGTAATGGCCGGAATATCAGAGCGCAAATGATATAAACGGGTGTAAAGATCAAGCTCAGCGTCGCCTTCGGGAAGCGGGTTACGTCTATCTGCGTTTACGGGAGCAACCAACAACATATAAGGCGTTATACAATCTAAATCAAAATAGGTTCGGATGTCTTCTTCGAGAACCGATGGCGCAAACGGTCGGAAGCCTTCCCGATACTTGATTTTCAAATTTAAGAGTTTCTGCATTTCCGGATTGCGCGGGTCTCCGATAATGCTGCGATTGCCCAAAGCGCGCGGCCCGTATTCCATGCGTCCCTGGAACCACCCTGCTACTTTTCCGTCAGCTATCCGAGCGGCGACATCCTTACATAACTGGCTGAAATCAGCATAGTGGCGATACGGTGCGGCATACTTACGTGCGGTGCGCTGCGTGTCAAGTTCGGAGAATTGGGAACCTAAATAAGCGCCTTGCATGGCATCCTGACATCTTTTATCTGGATGGCGTGCTCTATTTTCCCTGATGTGCCAAGCTGCATAAGCCGCACCCAACGCACCACCGGCATCTCCGGCCGCTGGTTGAATCCAGATGTTGCTAAACAGTTTTTTACACAGCAGTTTGCCATTGGAGACACAGTTTAACGCAACACCACCGGCCAACACCAAATTCCGACAGCTGGTGATTTTATGAGCGGTTTGCGCCAGACGCCACATAATCTCTTCAGTCACCTGTTGGATAGCTAAGGCCAAATCCATATATTCAGATGCCAATTCACTTTCCATTTTTCGGGGAGGAATGCCAAATAGCCGCTCCCACAGTTTGGCATTGTACATGGTCAGACCGGTGGCAAAATCAAAATAATCCATGTTAAGCAGAAACGAACCATCCTCCCGAACATCTACCAAATTTTCATAGATCGCCTGTTTCCAGTTCAATGTGCGCGTTGCGTTAGGATTACCGTAAGGAGCCAATCCCATCAATTTATATTCACCGCTGTTTACACGGAAGCCGCAAAAGGCCGTAAACGCTGAATACAATAAGCCGAGGGAGTGGGGAAAATCCAGTTGCAAAAGAATTTCAATCGCGTTGCCATCTCCCCGGCCGATCGTGGTGGTGGCCCATTCGCCGACGCCATCCACCGTAAGAATGGCGGCCTGGTCAAATGGCGACGGATAAAACGCACTCGCGGCATGCGACAAATGGTGTTCCGGAAACAGCAATGTCGGCCGTCCGGGGCCGATTTCAGCCAACTCATTCCAAAGCATACGCCGCATAAACAATTTTTCTTTAATCCACACCGGGATAGCCGATAGAAAACTTCGCAACCCCTTGGGCGCAAAGGCATGGTAGGTTTCCAGCAGTCTTTCAAATTTGAGGAAAGGTTTATCGTAAAAAGCGATCGCTGTCAGATCATTCAGACTGACACCAGCTTCCTCCAAAACATATCGAACCGCCTGCGTCGGAAAGGCGGAATCATGTTTTTTGCGGGTAAAGCGTTCTTCCTGAGCAGCGGCCGTGATATGTCCATCGGTCAAAAGGACAGCAGCGCTGTCATGGTAGTACGCCGAAATCCCTAATAGCGTGTCAGGCATCGATCTTTTCCTGTTAAAAAAGAGTGTAAATAAAAGGTGCCACAGCGGTGCCGCTGGTTAACACAATCAACGCGCCGAATAGGAGCAGAGTGATAATGATGGGCAGCAGCCAAAATTTTTTGCGTTCTTTCAAAAATCCCCATAAATCAGTGAAGAAGTTCATTGTTGTTCCTTATACTATATGCTGTATGTTAAAATGGTTTTTCAATATCCTTAGCTTCAAATTGATAATTGCGTTCTTTAAAAACCGATGACGATCCTCTTTGCCACTGTTTCAGTAACATAGCGTCTGCTCCTGCCAATCGGCGTACAACGCCGATTGGTGTTACAAGACCGAAAAAAATGATCGTCAGCAATATTTTGGAAACAACGGTTCCCAATAAAACCGATCCGCCTAGCCAGGCACGGGCGGCGGGTCGGAAAAAAGGCGGCCAGATCATATTGATAACCAAAAGGAGCGTTGCGATTTTGAAAAACAGGCCGTTATGGGTGAACAGGCCAATCAGCAAACTGATTAAAACCATGGCCATACCGCTGTCGCCAGCCTGTTTGGTACTGATAGGATCCTTAAAAAAGTCTTGTTGAGCGTTTGAAGGTGAATCGGTCATCTTTATTTTTCCTTGTTCAGTTTGGCATTGATAATATTCCCAAAATATCTCGCCCCTGTGCGGCTAAGGTGGTCCGGATTGGAAAAAAAGCTTTTATTTTCTATCTTATCTGAATAATCCCAAATTTCTAAATTATATTTTATTGCAATTTGGTCATAAAGTCGATCAATGTCAAGCTTCAATTGCCTATCAAGCTGGTTTAAATATTCTATGGATAGAGGATATTTAATCAAAATCACATGGCAATGGTGTTGTAAGCCGAGACGGATGATCTTTTCATAAAAATACACCAGGTAATCATATATTTGTCTGTTCTCTTCAGGCAACTGCTTTCGCATCCTTTTTTTTGTACTTTGCAAGGCTTGTATCGGTGACAAGCCCTTCCACCCTTCATCAGTCAAAATGGTTCCATTGCCGGTTAACTCAAAACGATTTTCAAGGTGAAAACCGTGAGTGCTATATTTCCAAAAGGTGTTATGAATATTGGCAGAGTATGTATTTTGAAATTGGATCAGATAGTTGGCAATGAAATCTTCCTTTCTCAAAGTTACCTGCAGATTCAAGGCGTTCATTTCGTCCGTATCCTGGACTTCAAAAAAAGCCGCGTAGCGATAATAGTCTTTCATTTTAGCCCGATAAATCGAAAACAGGTGGTAATCGGCCTGCAATAAAATAAACTCAGGCTGTAGGCCCTGTTTCATGTAATGGCGTAGCTTGATATACATTTTATGAGTATTTTCAGAAGGATAGGACATATTAAAAAAATCATCAGTGCGAATATCCAGATCGTAAGAAGGGTGGGAATCGCCGACGGCGATTTTTTTAAGATTGCTTAATCTTGCCGGTGTGAGTTGTGAAGTGATCACCTGCCAGTTATCCAGAGGCATCAATTTATAACGAACAAACCATTCTAACACGCCAATATTGAGCAGGATAATACTGATAGAAAACAGAATGATCAATTTGAAAAAAGATTTAAAGGCATCTTTCATATCATCTGACATTCAATTCGAATTATGCAGCATCTCAGCCATTTCAACCAGCCGGATAAACTCCGCCCGATAGCCTTCATTATCTTTGCTTTTGGATGCTTTTGCCAGTTTGAGTACAGCCTGATAGGCACTGTCGCCCTTAAACTCGGAATCACGCAGCAGCATACCGAAAGAGGCCACAGCGGCGGAGAAATTGAAGTTATCCGACGCCTTATCCGGATCCGAATGTTCTGCGGTCACCGGATGGGTGATCAAAGCGCTTTGATCTTCATCAGGCTTTTTATAGCGCAATTTGACCGTCATCAATTCCTGCGATTTTAAGGCCGCCGGTTTGATTTTACTCTCCTGATATTTGAGCGGATCGACCTTTGCAGGTGATTCATGCGCACCGGCAGGCACAAGTTCATAAAGAGCTGTCACAGTATGACCCGCGCCCAACTCGCCGGCGTCTTTTTTATCATTATTGAAATCTTCCTTGTTTAACCGCCGGTTTTGATAGCCGATCAGACGATAGGCCTGCACATGCGCCGGGTTGAACTCGACTTGCAGCTTGACGTCCTTGGCGATGGTGTGAAGTGTGCCTCCCATCTCTTTGACCAGCACCTTTTTGGCTTCCAGCAGATTATCGATATAGGCGTAATTGCCGTTGCCTTTATCGGCCAATTTCTCCATTTTGGCGTCTTTTAAATTGCCGGTTCCAAATCCCAGCACCGTAAGAAAAATATTTTTCAGACGTTGGGATTCAATCAGTCGAACCAATTCCCCGTCCGAAGATACGCCCACATTAAAATCCCCGTCCGTGGCCAGAATCACGCGGTTGTTGCCGTTTTCAATAAAATTATCAAGGGCTGTTTTGTATGCCAGTCGGATGCCCTGGGCGCCCGCAGTGGAACCGCCGGCCCGCAAATTGTCGATAGCCTTTAAAATAGTGTGTTTCTCATTGCCGGGCGTAGAAGGCAACACCATTCCGGCCGCACCCGCATAAACTGCGATTGCCACGCGGTCTTTTTCCCGGAGTTGTTCGGTTAGCAGCTTAAA
>JAOZRC010000164.1 GCA_029940345.1 Desulfobacterales bacterium | reverse complement strand
GAACCGCTCTCACGCTTTTGCAGCCGATTTAAGACTTTTCAAACAGGCTCTAAGCTCGTAATCCGTCCTCATCTGTAAATCTAAACCTGCTTTGGACCGCGTAGGGGCTTTTTTAATGCGAAAAGGTATTTTTTACGCTTTATCAGTCCTATTAAGCATTGTTTTTCTTGTAGAACCGGTAAGTTCCGACGAATCCACCGGAAGCGCCTTTATCACCATTGGCACCGGTGCCATCACCGGCCTTTACTACCCCACTGGCAACGCCATAGCAAAACTGATAAACACCAAACGCAAAGAATACAACATCCGTATAACCGTTGAAACCACCCATGGTTCCGTGTTTAACATTAATGCGGTCATGAGGGGAGATATGGAATTCGGCCTGGTGCAGTCTGACAGACAATATCAGGCGATCAATGGCCTGGCCGAATGGATTGATAAAGGCAAGCAGTCCGACCTGCGCGCTGTGTACAGTATTTATTATGAATCTTTGACACTGGTTGCCGCAGATGACACCGGTATTAAAACGATTGCGGATTTGAAAGGGAAGAACGTAAATATCGGATATCCGGGTTCCGGCCAGCGCCAGAATGCAATTGATGTGCTCACGGCCGTTGGATTGGATTTTAAAACAGATATTAACCCCGAAGGAGTCAAAGTATCTGAAGCCGGCGACTTGCTCCAGGATAATCTGATTGATGCTTTTTTTTACACCGTGGGGCATCCGTCCGAAGCGATCCGGGATGTCACGTCCGGGAAGCGTAAAGTTCGGTTTGTTTCTATCACCGGCGTTGACCCTCTTTTAGCTCAACATCCCTATTACAGCCACTCGATGATCCAGGTAAAAAACTATCCCGATGTGAAAAACCCTGTGGATGTTCCCACAATTGGCGTCAAAGCTACGCTGGTGACTTCTGCCCAGACACCCGACAAAATTGTGTATGCCATTGCCAAAGAAGTATTTGAAAATCTGGCGTCCTTTAAAAAGTTACATCCCGCCTATTCCCATTTAACCCCCGCAAAGATGCTGGAATGCCTGTCTGCTCCGCTTCATCCGGGTGCCATGCGCTATTACCGGGAAGTCGGCTTGGTTAAATCGGTTAAATAAGTCCGGCCCATTTAAAAATAAATTTCAACGTCTATTGGGAATCCTTAATCGAACAGTTTACAATCGATTCCGCCAGGGACATGATAAGTACTTGGCCATAAGTTTACTGGCATCGCTCTCGCCGGGTTTGCAACCCGGAGCATTAGCCGGTGGGTCAGAACGATATGCGGCGGTGTAATTCGCCAGATTTCGAAAGGCCAATCAATAAGCATTTACATCAATGTTTGCACTTCAATTTCCTGCAAACGAAATGTCCTGGCGTAGTAACCGTCGGATGCCATTAACAGATCATGAGTTCCCGCTTGGGTGATGCGTCCCTGATCCAAAACAATAATGTGATCGGCAAAACGGATAGCGGAAAGGCGATGGGAGGCGATAATCATGGTTTTTCGGATAGTTAGGTTTCGGAGAGTGTTGATAATACGGCTGCCTGTCACCACATCCACCTGGCTGATGGGATCATCTAAAATCAGGAATGGTGTTGGGCGCATTAACGCCCTTGCCAGCGCCAAACGCTGCTTTTGACCGCCGGATAGGATCACGCCTTTTTCTCCCACAACCGTTTCCAGACCATTGGGAAAAGAGCGCACCGCTTCATCAAAAGACGCCATCCGGATGACTTCGCGCAACCGGGATTCGTCCGGATCGGCTTGCCCCAGCGTTATATTATAACGAACCGAGCCATCGAATAAAAAGGGTTCCTGGGGCACAAAAGACATGTGTCGGCGCAGGTCGGCAAGCCGAATCCGGGTGATATCGGTTCCGTCAATTAAAATGCGGCCCGAAGTGACATCGTAAAGACGCGGCAACAGGTTTAGCAACGTTGTTTTGCCGCAACCTGACGGACCGGTTAACCCCAACGTCTGACCGGCCGCCAGGTCGAAACTGAAATTATGCGGAATCGGCGCCCTGTCAGGTTGGTAAGCAAAAGAAACCCGATCAAAGGTAATGTTGCCTTTAACGCGCTGAACAGGTTGGGCGTCAGGCGAGTCTGCAACAGCGGCGTTGGTTTCCAAAATCAGGGCGAGGCGCTCTAATGATGCGCCGCCGCGCTGGATCAGGTTAATCACCCATCCGGCAGCCATCATCGGCCATGTCAGCAACCCCAAATAGGCGATAAAGGCAACAAAATCGCCGGTCGTAATCGTCGCATAAATCGTTTGTCTTCCGCCCAGATAAAGCACAATCGCCAGGCTTACATTGGAAAACAACATCATCATGGGAAAAAATGCGCCGTTGATTCGTGCCAGGCTGATATTTTTAGCAACATAATCAGATGATATTATTTCAATTTGCCGAGCCGACGCCTTTTCCATATTATAGGCTTTAATCACCCGAACGCCGGCAAAACGCTCCCGTACCGCTTCCGTTAAATCGGCAAAAGACGCTTGCACCGCTTTATACCGACGGTGCATTTTTTTTTGGAGTAACCCTGCGGTCAAGGAGATCAGCGGCATGGGAATCAATACGAAAAGCGTGAGTTTGATGTTAATATAAAGCATAAATCCGATAGCCGTGAGTCCTAATATGATGGCATCATTCAAAGCTACCATCCCCATACCGGCGGCCATCCGAATATGTGCGATGTCATTGGTGGCATGGGCCATCAGGTCGCCGGTTTTATGCGTATCAAAGTAGGAAGCAGAAAATGTCAGGATATGCGCAAACAGACGGTTGCGCAAGCCTTCTTCCACCCGGCGCGATGTTCCCATCAGGCACAGCCGCCATACGTAACGTAAACAGGCGATCAGGATAGCGATGCCCGCAATATAAAGCGCGTAAGTTAAGAGCTGTTTTTGACCGATCTTGAACAGCGTAAGGTCATCCACCGTCCATTTGATGATCCGCGGGATGCATAATTGTAGTAAATCCACTAAGATTAAGCAAAACAGACCCAGGAGAATAGTATAGCGCTTTTCAAAAAAATAGGGCTTGATTAAATAAAATGATTTCAATTTGGCTGTAGCTCGGTAAATTCAGATTTAAAGCGTTGATCACACAACTGGCGATCTTCTTCACTCACCTGGGGATTGTTTTTCAAATACCCTTTGATCCGGCGACAGCCGTCATTTAGAAGCTCATCCAGGTCGGATTTGGTGAACGCGTCTAATTCCCACAACTTGATACTGCTATCATCGCTGCCTGAGGCTAAGAAACGTCCGTCTGGACTGAATTCAACGCTGTAAACGATTCCGGAATGGTGCCGAAGGGTGTTGATTTCCATTCCATCGGCCAAATTCCATAGCTTGATCGTAGCGTCATCACCGCCAGAAGCCAAAATCAGACTATCGGGACTGAAAGCGACACTGCGAACGCTGCCGGGATGCCCTGCCAAAGTCATCATGGGATGCACGCGGCCCATCACAATTCGCCATATTTTGATTGTACTGTCAAAGCTTCCCGATGCCAAAAGTTTACCTGTCGGGTCAAAGCGCACGCTGAAGACGGCATTATAATGGCGCGCCAGGGTGTCGAGCACACGGCCTTTTTGCACGTCCCACAGCTTGATGGTTTTATCATCACTTCCGGAGGCCAAGATATGTCCGTCAGGGCTGAAAGCAACGCTGAAAACACTGCCGGAATGGCCTTTCAAGTTGTTGAGCGGTTTGCCATTGCCTACGCGCCACAATTTGATCGTGCGGGCGTCATCGCCCGTTGCCAGCAGACGACCATCAGGGCTGAACGCCAGACAGCGAACACTGGCCAGGTGTCCTTTTAAGTGCCTGATCACCCGACCCGTTCGGACATTCCACAATTTAATCGTATGATCACTGCTGGCCGAAGCCACCATCTGTCCGTCCGGATGAAACGCAACACCCGACACAGCTCCCAGATGCCATTTTAAGGTCTGTTCAGCGCTGTCTGAATGAATGGGTGACAGTTTAACCGTGTTATCAAAACTGCCTGATGCGAGTGTCTTGCCATCCGGGCTGAAACTGACGCTGTACACAGGCCCTAAATGATTTCTGCGTGTATTAACGTTTTTGCCGGCGTCGATTTCCCATAGCCTGACAGAGCGATCAAAGCCCGCGGATGCAAGTATTGTGCCATCCGGATTAAAGCATAAATCACGAACACTCCCGGCATGACCGGAAAATGTCATCACAACCGTACTATCCCTTACACTCCATATCTTGACCGCGTTATCATGGCCGGCCGATGCCAATGTGTTGCCATCGGGTGCAAACGCCACACTGAAAACACTGCCCGAATGCCCCTTGAGAACGCGCGATTCGATATTACTGACAACATCCCAAAGCCTGATCGTATGGTCATCACTGCCGGAAACCAGCGTAAGCCCATCGGGACTGAAACTGACACTTTGGACATCGGCGTAATGTCCTTTCAGCGACGCCATGCGGCGACCTGTTTTCACATCCCAGATATTAACTTTATTGTCGTAACCGCCCGAAGCCAGCAGTTGGCTGTCCGGACTGAAACAGACGCTGAACACAGCCCCGTAATGAGCGGGGAACGCTTTGAGAGGCGTGCCATCGGCAACCTTCCACAACCGGATGGTTTTATCGCTACAACCCGAAACTAACATATCGCCGCCGCTGCTGAAAGCGATGCTGTTCACCGCGCCTTTGTGCCCTTCCAATGAGCGGATCAACTTGCCGCTTTGGGCCTGCCAGAGCATGATGGTAGCGTCGGCGCTTGCCGTGGCCAGAGTCAGATTGACCGGACTGAAACTGACATCTGCGATGCTGTCCGTATGGGCGTATAAGGTGTGAATCAGGCTGCCATCGCTGATACGCCATATTTTAACGGTATTATCATAACTGCCCGATGCCACCAATTGACCGTCAAAACTGATACTGACGGCGGCAACCGGTGAGTCATGGCCTTGGAGACGATTTATTTCGTGAATATTGCAGACCACTTTGCGCAAATTCGCGATGGCTTTGGGAACATATTCCGGTGGTAAATCGCTATATAGGGTCATCAGGCCTGCTTTCACACCCACCAAAAGCGCGTCTAAATCGTTATCAGATAAAAAATGGGCTTTTGATGATTGGAGCAAAGCATTCATCGCGTTCACCTCGGCTTTTTTTAAATTCTCAGTAGTCACTTTGTTTTGCTCTTGAGCCACAGCTAACGCTGCTTCGTTAAATTGTATCTGCTCCTTCGTGATCCTGCTTATCTCTTCTATCTTTTCCACTTTTAACTCAGCACGCTCTTTTTCGTCCACGGCTTTATAGTAAAACAATAATCCGGCTGTGGAAAGCAACAAAGCGATTAACACCGCCACAGTTCTGGTAAAGCGCAATTGGCGTTTTAATACCTTGCTTAAGTTCCGTTCAGCTTTCTTCCGCTTTTTTTTCTCCGCTTGCACCTGCGCAAGCAGTTCACCACCCTGGCCCTTACGAAAAAAAGGTGTTAAGTAATCATGCACAATCTGATAACGATCATTCGTTTTTCCAGGGATTTGAAAAATAAGGCCGGTTCCCACGAGAATTTCCAAAATAAGTTCCAATTGGTCGTCATCCGCTTCCATTTCAGCATCGTTTAACTCCCTGGCGAGCTCGGATTGCGTCTTTAAAGGCCGGGTGAGTTGATTATTTTCGCCTGGTTCATCCGTGAGAAGATATAAAACCACGCGTGTGATCGGTTCATTGGGTTCGCCGCAGTCCTGGATCACATCTTCAATAAACCCTTTGACCAACTGTGCCTTGGGTTTATACTGCGCCAGTGTGCGGATCTGTTCCGTCTGCAGTTGAACACCGACAATTTGTAGCTCGATGGGGCGCACCTCGCCTGTCTCCCGGGCCAGGTCTTCAACCAGTTTATCAATCAATTGCGGCTCAAGATAAAATTGGTTCGCGTTTTGAGTTAAATTTTCAATGACGGCACGGGCGTCCCGTGGTGTAAAATTGCCCAGCGCATAGCGAATGCGTTTATTTAAAATATCGTTATTGATCACATCCGTCAGAATTGCCTTACCCAACTGCAATAGCAGATGCAAATGATCTTCACGCACAGATAAAATCACTTTGACAAAAGGTATGTTAAGGCAGTCATTTAAAAAATTATAAAACAGGTGCCGGGCCCGATCCCTATTTTTAGGATTTTCAGGATTGACGAAGAAAAATTCTTCAAACTGGTCAAAAATCAGTACGGTTAACAGTTCGCGTTCATCATTTAAACGTAATTCAGTGAGGATACCGGCAATGTCCGTCGGTGCGGCGGTATTATCAGAACCGGCTTGCCTAAGACGCTTGCTAAGCTGCTCCCCCAGTTGATCAGCCCAGTTGAGGTAATTACGGATATGTAACGACATAACATCACGCATCGAAATCACAGCCTGATTGAGAGCGGGCGCTAACCCGGCTTCCAGGATTGAACTTTTACCAACTCCGGATGGGCCGTGGATAACAATCAGTTTGGAATCAGGACGTCCGATTTTTTCAATCAGGCGATCCAGATCAATCTGCCGTTCGGATGCCCGGATTTCCCTGGCGACATCGATCTGACGCTTTTGAATCTGTCGCCGCGGTTTAAGTCTTCCAGCACCGATGAAGGCACGAAAGCCGTACTGCTGTTCAAGTGAATGTTTTTCCTGCTTAATTCGAAATGCTTTCAGATAGTTATTTTGTTCAACGTAGAGCTGATGCAGCCGATTCAAAATTTTGATATATAAAAGGGGATCTTCTTGGGGTTCACCTTGTAAACGAGCGCATTCCAGGTTTTCAATGGCCTGGTCCGTCAGATTTAAATGGCGTTGCGCAGAGGCAAGCAGATAGCGGTGATTGTCCCGGATTCGTTTTGTAGCCGCGATTTCAATCGTTGCTTTTTTGGCAATTTTGATATCATCGAGCGCTTGCTGCGCTATTGTGACAACTTGTTCCCATTCTTTGTTGTTTAAGGCGAACTCGGCTAAAAATCGTTTCATGGCGGCGTGCCTTACAAGATCAGGATGGTGCTCGCCGGTTGGTAACGCTTTGGCTGCGGCCGTTCGCATTTCTTCCCATTTTTCCAGTCGGAGCAACACGGTGCAAAGTTTCAGCGTGTATTTTTGGTATAATTTTATAAAAAGTGTGCCTTGAGCGCGGATCAATTGCAACCCTTCCCGATAATGCCGGCGCGCCTCTCCAAAGTCGCCTTTCTGCTCATAGCACCCGGCTATACAGTAATGCAGGGCAGCGACATGTTTACTATTCAGAGCCTGTTCCCAATAAGAGAGGCTTTGGTTAAACTGATCAAGGGATGTGGCATAATTGTGACGTTGTTGTGATGCACACCCTTGCAGTAACTGCAACCCGGCGCTTAATTCCGGGTCTGACTCCAAATTGAGTGCTTGCGCATCCGTTCTAAACGCATCCAACTCTGACGGTTTCAATAAATTGGCAACCGGCTCACGAATATCTCCGGCGGTGCGGATGCCTTCCGCTAAAGTCACATCTTCCAGTATTTCCGCAAACAGAAAGGCCACATAATAGCGCAAGGCGGCCAAAAGTTCATCGGGCTCCGGTTCAAAACGAATCGGGGAGCCGGCCCAGCTTTTAAAATCGGGTGCTACGCGTACAAATCGGTTCAAAACATCATCATTCACCCAAAGAACCAGGGGACAGCGTAAATTTTTACGAAATTCTTCCCGCACCTGGTTGGCGGCGACTAAAACACGGTCGATTTCATCAACAGACTCAAAACCCAGCACTGTCACCGCTTGCGGGGATACATCGCGCAGTTGGGTTTGGACATACGTATAAAGCGTTCTTACTGACGACGGCAGTGACACCTGGTAAATTTTAAATGGCGCTTGGTGATGCATCTGCTCTGCAATTTTCAGGCGCAGGCCGATATAATTGCAATGAGCGATAATCAGGGTAAACGAACCTTCCGACAAGGTAAGCGTGCGAATAATTCGTTTCAATGACCGTTGATTAAGCTGGGCGGCGTTTTGTGGATTCAACGTATCTTAATCCTTTCCGGAATATCATTGACGGCATTGTTTCAGAGTTTGTCGGTTTCTTCCAACAACGGATTGACTCCAAACCATATTCCGTTTTTATCCTGGTATTCAAAAACAAACATGCTGCGCAGCAATGTCTGATAATCACTTTCGCCGGCAACATTTTGTTCTTTGACGATTTTATCCAAAAGCGTCCATTCATCGGGGGTCACCTTTTTGACCATATCATCCCGATATTCTTGAATGACTTCTTCGAGAATATCAGCCGGGAATGGCGGATCCTCTTTCTCCAGGCAACTGAACAGAAAACCGAGCAGGTTGCGCACATGCCCGCCGCTGATTAGACATATCCGGGTCAACATCTCTTGGGTTTCAAATAATTCGACAGCGCGTCGCAATTGTTCCTCCTTATCTGAATCCGGGAACGGTTTGGCCATCACCATCAGCTTGAGTAATGTCAATCCTTTTTCAAACGGTTGGCCTTCACGCGATTTTACAGGTACCATTGACAAAACCTTGGGTTTGCCAAAACGGCTGTTCAGAATACTGGAATCATTAGAAAAAATGAGCGTCAGCGGAATGGTGTAAACCATATGGCAACCGAGTTTTTTCAACTGCTCGCCACGATCGATAAAAACATATTCGGGTTGTGTTCGGCCGGCTGAATTGGGTTTGTTATCGATACGATCCAAATTATCCACAATCACAACCAACCCTTCTTTACCGATCGTTTTCAGTTTTTGCTCGGCAACCGCCAAAACTTCCGAATTGATTGAGTCAATGATGTTATCGGTGCGTGCTTCAAGATAGTCCCTTAACCGGGCGCGGGATTTGGGGCTGTCTTTGGTTTTGGCTGTAATTTTGGCCAACCCTAGGGAAAAAGTCACACCTGACGCAAGATCAATTTCAGTCTTTAGGAGGTTATTTATCTCACCGAAAAGCTTATTAAAGTAGCCCGGCCGGATATCAATGTCAATTGCTGACAGGCTCTCACTGATTTTACGCGCAATCACAAGCAAAATATCCGTGATATCAATATCCCCCATATCCAAGTCATCACTGGATTCAAAATAAACCACATGATAATTTTGCTCTTCCATTTCGGCTTTTAAGCGCATCAATTCGGTTGATTTGCCACAGCCGATATGCCCGGTAAATAATTGGCAGGTGGATTGGTCTGAAAAAGTGATCGTGCGCTTTAATGAACGGATTAAATTAGCGGAGCGCACTGATGAAAAATCAATATAATACTTTCTGTCTTCCGGATTGGCATAATTTAAAGTATTGCTGGGGTTGCAGACACGAAAGAGTTTTTTCAAAACTATGTTCGATTTTTTAGGCATACGCTTTTTCCTCCTGGATTTGACCTTGTCATTTGTTTTCATTTCCGGTGTTAGTTTGAATAGATGCATTCAACCGTTGGGGCTCAACCGCTATTCGGAGTGCGAGTTTTCGCT
>JAOZRC010000846.1 GCA_029940345.1 Desulfobacterales bacterium | reverse complement strand
TTTACGATTAAACAGATATTCATCCATCTGTCTCATCAGTCTGTCTAACATATTAATGCGAATTAAGGGTTGAATCTGACTGTGTAAATTCAGGGTGTTACAAGCCTGTTTCGGTCAATGCTCTGGCGTAACCCGCCGTAACCCATTGTTTTTATTGCATCCGAAAATTTCAACCCTTAATTGGCATTATTAATGGCTTTACTGGCAAAGAGCTTGAAAAAGCATTTCACTATATTGATAAAAATTTGTCCGAAAAATTTAAGATTGAAAATCTGGCAGACGAATTTGGGACTGACAAGTTTAGCTTTATAAAAAGGTTTAAATCATCCACCAATGTCACTCCTCACCAATTCATTATTAAGAAAAAACTTGAACGAAGCAAAAATTTCCTCAAAGAAGACAGTCTGTCGTTAACTGATATCACTTATATGTTAAATTTTTCCGATCAATCTCATTTTTCCAATTCTTTTAAGAAAATGTATGGAATGACGCCACTTGAGTTTAGAAAGACGATTCAATAAATATCCACTGACTAACGAAAGGAATAAATTAACCATGTCTCAAAAAAAATTGGCTTTAAAGCCCTATCTCGAAGCTATCGAAAAATATTGTACGCGTTTATCTCAAGATGAACTGACAGGCGTTATCATTAACCTCGCAAAGGAAATCTCAGTGGGTGAACGGCAAAACTATCTTGATAAACTTCATTCTTTTTCACCTGCCAATAAGGTAATACCGGATGAACAAAATAGCAGGGACGAAATAGCAGACCAAATCGAAGCTTTGAAAGAGGATATACAGGAACGTGTTGACAGTATTGAGGATGGCACATATTGGGATGATATAGATTATGATGACGGTTATTATGATGATGAGGAACCGGATTACATTTCAGAGGAGCAGGTCGAAGAACTGACTGCTTTCTTTGGCGAAGCTGAACAATTTTTTCTTGATGACCAATTGGAATCAGCCCGTGACATTTACCAGCGCTTGTTTGATTTATTGGATGAAACAGATGAATTGGAATACAGCATCTCCGGCTCTTCCGACTCATTTGATCTGAAAGAAACAAGAGCGCGCTATTGCCGGTGCGTCTATGAGACTTCTGAAAAGGAAGACCGCATTAAAGAGATGATCGAAGCTGTTCATGTCTACGCATCGGTCAGTGACAGCGTTTTAATGCTGGAAAAAGAACATCATCCCATGCTTCAGGATGTAATTGATGCCAAAACAGGTGATATGCAAGATTGGGATGATTTCCTGAATAAATGGGCGGCCGCCCTGGAGAAACATAAGTCCGACAGAGCCGACATCTTGTTATTAGAAGCGGCCTTTTTCATCAAAGGGGATGAAGGCGTTGCTGATCAGGCGCGCAAATGGGGCCTGACCCAACCCAGGGGTTACCTGTACCGGATTCAGAACTTTATAAAAGAGGAAAATTGGACAGCAGCATCAGAAGCATGTCAGGAAGCCTTAAAAGCCTTGCCTGACAATTCCTTCAGAGAGCAAGCGGCCGGCTATCTTGCTATGGCAGGCAATAATTTAACTGATAAAACGTTTATCCTGCAAGGCAAACGGGAAAAATTTATATCATCCCCTGGTGAAAGCAATCTTCTTGATCTGGCCGATGAGGCCGGCAAACAAAATGTTCGTCAAATCGAACTCGAAAACCTTCAGAGTGTATTTAAAAAGCCTCAAGCTTCATCGTCAGGAAGCGATACCCTATATACGAAGTTTCTTTTGATGACAGGGGAAGTCAAAGCCGCATTCGATGATGCCCACAAAGAAAAAAATGTCGGGTGGTCTTATGGCAAGGCCGGTCTTGTTTTCGCAAGCACGCTTTACATTGTCTGCGGCAAATCTGATACAGCCAAAACTGTAAAAGACCTTTTAAAAAGCTATGCTGACACTGGCAGCGGTTATTCATTGAGCAATACTCATGATAGGAGCGCCACTATGTATGACGAGATTTTAAAAGGCATGAATCAATGCAAAGTCAGTTCGGCGGATAAGAAAGCATTTTGGGACTGGGCATACAAAATCGGATGCGGCCGGATCGACCATATCGTATCCAATAAATACCGCAAAGCATATCAACGCGCGGCTTGCGTTCTTGGGGCTTTATCTGAATGTCATATTCTACTTGACCGGAAAAGCAAAGCTCAAAGCCTTGTAGATACATTCTATTTCGGTAAATACAAGCGTTTTTCGGCATTTAGAAGAGAGGTGAAGTCTGTTTTTAGTTCCTCTGCTATTTTAACATCTATTCGGCTTTAATTTATATGACAAACGCAGCATCCTTCATTTGCCGGTTTACAATTTTGCGGAGTGCTGAACCGAAGGTTTAGCCCAAAAAAATATAAGATTAAGCAGCGTCCATTCTGCGCCACCTATGCTAAACCTTCGGTTTAGCACTCCTTCGAAAAGTGTAAACTACTTTTGGCACCCAATGAAGGATGCCTATAGATCATTAACTTTTGACCTCATTAGAATTTCAGATCGCTCAACTCAACCA
>JAOZRC010000845.1 GCA_029940345.1 Desulfobacterales bacterium | reverse complement strand
GTAAAATGAAGGATTCCCAAAAAGCCTTATAAAAATTGTCGGATAAATTGCGTTAACTGGAATTTGCAATTTACCATATTTGATGGCCTCGTAAAAAGTCATAAGCGATTATGTTGTCAAATTCAAGAAATATTGCTTCCGGCGGCCCGGATTGGCCAGAAATAAATTTCAGATGATCAGCAATCGAGATAATTTACGCTTTGACAGTACAAGTAGTGCTATCTGGGTCATAACATAGTTCTTCCCGTCCCTATTAGCTTATTAGCTGGCGTTTAGTGCCATTCGTACGGCAGCAGCCCTAAAAATGCAGATTCCGATAGCCTTTAAAGCAGCACAATATCGCACCGCTTTTAATCTCCGCACCCGGAGATGTTTAACCCCGGTTCGTCTGTCGAATTCAGACATCGTCGCTTCGGCGCCCGCCCGCCATCGGTATCGCACTTTGAATTCGTCAGATTGTTCATATTTTCTTCGCTTCGCAATACGCACATCCTTATTATCATAGCGAAGATAATAATATTTTTTCCCGGCCTTAACCGGGCACTCATTGATGCAAGGGCATCCTGCGCAAGTCACAGGATCAAAGCCCTGGGAAAACCGGCCGTCTTTTTCATTTGAAATATCCGGCTTATTCCCTTTAGGACACGATACGACGTGACCATCATCTGAAAATTCAAAGTCAGCAAGGGTGATCTCCATATTTTGCCGTGCCCCCATTGTAGGTGCGACAAGTTCGACTCCCGCATCCTTTGCCGTCTCCGAATTCACATCACTGCCGTAGAGCGAATCGGCCTGAACCTCTCTCGGACCAAGGTCTCTTTCATCCGCGGTTTCAATGGCGGGAATCAAAGCCTGCGCATCACTTTGGCAGGCTTTTTCGGTTTCAACGTAGGTAATCAGGTTAAGGGTTTCCGCTTTTTCTTGTTCATCCGAGGTTTCGGTATAAGTCACCATGACCTGAACCTGATATCCCAGGCCTTTATGACCACTGTAGGCAGCATCCGGGTCAGACGGATTTTGAAGTGCATAATGCCATTGAATATTGAAGGCTGGTTGTTCAACGGTCAGGGCGTCGGTCAGATCGTGAGTCTGCTGCAAAATTAAAACACCGATGACGGTGTGCAATTCTTTTGTAGGTCGGCCGAAGCCTTGATTAAAATAAGGGGCGATTTCAGAAACCGGCAGTTCATAGAGAATCACTTCGTTAAAAAGGCCGGGCCATGATTCCTCTGACATCTGCCTTCGTATGGGGCTTAAAAAATCTCAAGGATCGAAAAGATGTTCCTGTTTGTGATCTGCTATTTTGATCATATTAATTCCTCTGCTAATTCAATTAATAACAACAAGTTAATAGCATTTTTATGAGATATATGTCAAGAATTAAAAAATCAATTAATGCTTTAATTACAGACAGTTAATTATTTATGACTTTTGACGGAACCATCACCCTTGTTAGAAAAAAAATGCGGTAGTGCTAAACATGTAGTGGTAACAGCGAATCCTTTTTTTCCACAACCTATTGAATAAATTATGTTTGACGCAATGTCAACGCGTCATATTTTCAGAAAACCACTACTTGTTTAGCACTACCCAAAATGTGCTGGTAGGTTTTTACCAGCATAAATTTCAATCAGGTAAGGCTCCGCCCTGGAATCGAAATCGACCGGTGTCAGGAGTTTGCTTGAAAGGTAACCGTTTACATCCCCCTCTGGTTCCCAAGCTCCGGCGTGGGAACCTTTGTCTGGTCAAAGCCGCTCAATCAAAGGCACCGGTGTTGCGTTGCACGTTTCCACGCCGGAGCGTGGGAACCAGAATTGTTGGGGGAATGAACGGTTACCTTGAAAGTGCATTTTAAGCAAGAATTACAAATTCAGTTTATTCCGGCATTTGTGAAGAGTGGTGTTCAATAATCTGCCAACGTTGACCATTCCACTGATATACGAAAGTGAACCTGCCTTGTACTGAAGTTCCATCCTTGAATGCAAAGGTATAAATGCCGGAATTGATTGCAAGCAGGCCAAACGTGCGTAGGTTTGACTCATCAATAGACCCTACCGGCCCTTTTTGAAGAAAATGTACAAAATAGTCCTTGATTTCTTCGTGATTATGGCGAACCTGGTTGGACATTGTCGGAAGTAAGATGGCGTTGCTTGCATAAAGAGCCGCCACTTTTTCAGGGTTTTCTGTCTTTAGTGCCTTGTTCCACTCATTGAATAGCGCTGTAATTTCATTTTCGTTCATATTTTACCTCCTATTTTGGGCATCCTTCATTTGCGGTTAACAAATAGCCAGTTATAAAAAAAATGCTGATTATAACGGATTTTATTTTTTTTGGGGGGGGGTAATATACTCGTGTAGGTCATAATTTGGGATTTTGGTGAAAAAAGGTTTCAGGACAGCACTGAAACGTCCTGACACCTGAAACCATAATCTGAAAATCACCAATTATGACCTTGCTAAGTATAACAAGCTTGACAAATTATTATTTTTACCTCGAAGAGGTCAGGTAATATAGCC